>JAOAAU010000097.1 GCA_026418695.1 Clostridia bacterium | reverse complement strand
GGGGGACTATACGGGCTTAAAATGCAATCGGAAAAAAGCAAGATGAACCCGCAGGCTACGAGTGAAATAATCCCAGGAATATATACAATCGAAAACGACAACTTTGTTAATTTCTATTTGATAAAGAATGGGGAGGGTTATGTTGCTGTCGATGCAGGGAATAGCCTGGAAAGCACAAGGGCAGAGATGGATAAGCTCAGAATCCCTCCAGCTAAGGTTGAGGCTGTTTTTTTAACCCATACCGATTCGGACCATGTAGGGGCTTTGGGGTTGTTCAAAAACGCAAGAGTATATATCTCTTCTTCAGAAGAGCAGATGATCAACGGAAAAACGGCTAGAGCCATAGGACTTTTCAAGAATAGTCTGAAGTGCAAGTATGAAAAGGTGGAAGATCATCAGGTAATTGATATCTCGGGCTTAAAGGTAAAAGGAATACTGAATCCTGGGCATACTCCGGGATCCATGTCATATATCGTCAATGATCAATATCTGTTTATTGGGGATGCATTCAGCCTGAAAGATCAAAAGGCGGGAATTTTTAATGAGTTCTTCAATATGGATTCTGAAACTGCGTCAAAGTCTATAGGAAAACTTGCGGAACTGAATGGCGTTAAGTATATATTTACAGGTCATTATGGGCATACGGACAATTTCCAAAGAGCATTATCTACCCACAAACCCAATTAAAGACACAGCCCTGCCGCCGGCCCTCCACTTGATAATCTTTTGAACTTCTGTCAAAATAGAAAAGAGGTCATACCTCAAAAGCAAACAATGCATGGAGGCCATTCACATGAGCTTTAACGGATTTACAAAGGAAGCCCCGAAATTCCTTTTCGAAAACAGAATGAACAACAGCAAAGAGTGGTACGAAAGCCATAAAAACGAATACAAACAGTACGTGTACAACCCGTTTGTAGAACTTATAAAAGAACTGGCGCCGACCATCACTGAAATAGACGATAAACTGATGACCATTCCTTCAAAACTGATTTCCAGGGTCCGCAGGGATACCCGTTTCTCCAAAGATAAGACCCTGTACAGGGACAATGTCTGGCTTGTATTCCTTCGTGATAAATCCCAGATGTCAACCTCTCCCTGCTTTTGGTTTGAAATAAGCCAAAAAGGCTCCAGCTACGGTGTCGGGTATTACGGTGCAGAGACCGGATCAATGGCAAAAATGCGGGAAATGATCCTTAACAATCATCCGGCATTTCTAAATGCGTTAAAGTGCTATGAATCCCAGAACGAGTTTATGATCGGGGGAGAAAGGTATAAAAGAAGCAAGTACCCTGATCAACCGGAAAACTTGAAATTATGGATCGACAGGAAAAACATTTTCTTTGAGAGCGCGCAGAATAATTTCGATCTTGCATTCTCTAAGGAATTGCCGGAAGTATTGAAAAAAGGCTTTAAAAAATTGAAGCCCGTCTATGACTTCCTTAATGTGATAGAGTCTTAAAAGTTATAACATATCAGAAATATTGAATAAGTATCTAACACGATATTTCCCATTTGTTTGACGAGCGTGTTAGATTGTGTTAGGTTTAAAGTTCAAATATCAAAGTATGATTTTTATGTAGATTAACTAACTGCTTAACAGTTATAATACAGATAGCAGGGCTTGTAAGTGAGGTAGGGCTTATGAATAATTACCAGTCTATGATAAAGGTTGTCGAGGATATGGAAAAAGTTGCGCAAGCATTAAATGTTCCTTCATTCCCAATTTATTTCCTTGGTGGCTCTGCCTGCATATTAGGTAAATACTCGGATAGAGCAACAAGAGACTTTGACTTTATAGATTTAAATTATTCAGCGACCTATGGAAAAGTACTACGATATCTAAATGATTTTGATATGTTGGAATACGAGAGCACCTTGCTTGCTCCATCTTATAAGCGCAGGGCAATAAGGATTGACCGGTTTAAATATCTTGAGATTTTTGTTCTGTCAAGAGAAGATATTATTGTGAGTAAAATCATTCGTATGGAACCTAAAGATATTGAGGATATTGACTTGCTGATAAAGGATAGTGACAAAGCATTAATTGTGAGTATTATTGATGAGATATTGGATAGAACAGATTTGTTTGAAAGCAAAAGACAGGCTTTTGTAAATAATTTACCTGCATTCAAGGAGCGGTACAATGTATAGAGTTTTTTGCGAAAGCTATGAAAACTATTTGAGGCAATATGATGGATTAATTCAAAAGAACGAGTTTCGATACAATGTGATTAAACCTTTTGGATTGATTCACAACGTTGAACAATACAAGTTAGAACAGTTACAGGAAACATTACTATATAAGCAGCTGAGTGATTTGCTCTTCTATATGACGTGTAATTTGGACAGGTATCCAAAGATGCGTGCCTTTTTATGGACGTTGGAAGCAAGGAATATTAAAGGAAAATATTATGGGGTCGTGAAGAAGTCTGACCTTGAAGAGCAGACAAAACTGGCAAATATGTTCTTAAACTTATTATATTGGGATGAGCTAGCCCAACAATTTTGATAGATGCAATCCTATTATAGAAAAGCATGGTTTGAACTATGCTTTTTCTCATTCAATTTAGAAATGCAGGAATCGATTCATGGACTTTATTCAACATATAAAAGAAAACTTCAATATACACCTGAATGAACAACAGCAGAAAGCAGTTCTTACGATTGACGGTCCCATCCTCCTTCTTGCAGTGCCTGGGGGAGGTAAAACCACCGTTATTGTATCCCGCTGTGCCAATATGGTGTTGAACCACAATATAAAACCTCAGAATATCCTGACACTGACCTTCAGTAAAGCATCTGCAAGGGATATGGAGCAGCGCTTTGAAAAAGTATTCGGAAGCGAAGCTGCCAAGGGAATGCACTTTTCCACCATCCACAGCTTTTGCTATTCCGTGCTGCGAACTTATTCGAACAGGATGCGCATTCCTTTCCCGACAATCATTGAAGACGAGAAGGCGCCAATCACAAAGACCCAGCTTTTAAAGCAGCTGTATTTAAAATACAATGAAGCCTATATCAACGATGACAAACTCGAAGAGTTATCAAACGCCATCTGCTATGTAAAGAACATGCTGCTTACAAAAGATCAGATCGAGAAACTGAAAAACGGGATTAAGAACTTTTCAGAGATATTCAAAGGCTACGAAAATACAAAGCGTGAAAACAACTTTATTGATTATGATGATATGCTCACCAGGACGCTTTACCTGTTCGGAAAAAACGGGGAACTCCTGGAGGCGTATAGAAAGCAGTATACCCATATCAATGTGGATGAATCCCAGGATACCTCGTACTTGCAGCATGAGATCATTAGATGCCTTGCAAATCCAAGAAATAATATATTTATGGTTGGGGACGAGGATCAGAGCATCTATACCTTTAGAGCGGCCTTTCCAAAGGCTCTTTTGAATTTCAGTGAGACTTATCCGGGCGCCCGGGTTCTTCTGATGGAGAGGAATTATCGTTCCACGAAAAGCATTGTTCATGCCGCCGACAGATTTATCAAGCAGAATAATGAACGGTACGACAAAAACATGTTCTCGGAGAAGGACGAAGGAACCCCGATCAATCTTACTTGCCATGATGAAAGGAATGACCAGTACACCGGAATCGCTGCAATTCTTAAGAGGGAAGGGAGTTATTCGGAAACTGCGGTTTTATATAGAAATAATATCTCTGCAATCCCTTTAGCGGATATTCTTGAAAGGAACCATATCCCGTTTTATTTGAGGGAGGCAAAGACCTATTTCTTTAAACATTGGGTCACCACGGATATCACGGCCTTTTTCAGCCTTGCATCGGATTCAACGGATAGGGAAGCTTTCAGGCAGGTTTACTTTAAGATGAACGCCTACCTTTCAAAAGCAATGGTGGAGTATCTGGATAGCCAGGTGAAAACGACCCGAAGCATATTTGACGTTTTAATGGAGTTTCCGGATTTGAATCCTATGACCAGAAGAAAGCTGCTGGATCTCAGACAGAATTTTATCAAGCTATCAAGACGGAAGCCGCTGGATGCGATAGAACTCATTGAATCAGAGCTGGGATATGGCGAGTACCTGAATCGAATGAGTAATGAAGGTTCCTATTCCCTGGACAATCTGACACAAATGTTAAGCAGTCTGAAGAGTATCGCTGCCAACACGGAAAGCCTTGAGAGTTTTAAAAGCAGGCTGCTGCAGCTGCAAATGCTGATGGAGAATGCCAAGTATAGTAAAGGCAGGAATGTGGTTACGCTATCAACGATCCACTCAAGCAAAGGTCTGGAATTTGACAGGGTATTTATCATCGACCTCTATGACAGTCAGTTTCCATCAGCGAACAGCATTAGTGAATTTGACAAGGGGAATAAGTCCTTGATGGAGGAAGAGGTACGGTTGTTTTATGTAGGGGCGACGAGGGCGAGGCATACCCTTGAGCTTGTTACCTCCAATAAACTGGATGGAAGGTCAGTAAAATCATCAAGATTTATAAAGCAGCTGCTATCCGTATATAAGAAGACAACGGAGGAATTAGACCCGGACAAGCTGGGCATTGATTTGAATAAATACTCGCTTCGGGGCATTACTTCAATGCAAGACCTGTCTATTGACCTGGCGGTGGTACACAAGAAGTTCGGGGTTGGCAACATTCGCTTCATGAATCCTAAACATGATTTGTTGGAAATACTCTTTGCGGATTCAGGGCTGAGGACGTTGTCTTTGAAAACCTGTTTGTCGGGCAATTTTATCTATACCCTTGATGAAGCAAGTCCGAAGACTTAAGCAATAATATTGAACATCTATAGAGGTAATTGAATAATGAGCATACTGGATCATACAGTATGGTATGTGATCATATCAAGGCATTGCTTATATAAATTCAATTAAGTAAGGATTATCGGGTTTACGACAGTTGATAACCGCAGTACAGAGTGTTATAGTATATAAGCCGTCGCCGATGAGCGCTTCGAAGGAAAGCAATAAGGCGAAGGGCAATGTACCAAAAAGTGTAAGAGAAAAAAGTGTTGACACAATCGATTGCGTGTGTTAACATAAAACTCCGCCAAGCGGGAGCAAGGCGCTGTTGAAGTCGAAAGTCGATGATTGCCCAAAGATAGGTCAATATGAGACGAGTAGAAATGTACTTACAGTATAATAAAGTGTTGGCTTCATAGACGATAGAGAGGATGACTGGTACAATCACTGTCAACTGTCCATTGTCCGCTGTCAACTAAAATTTATAAAGTAAATTTTCTGGTGGTTATTACGAGAAGGTCACACCCGTTCCCATACCGAACACGGCCGTTAAGCTTCTCAGTGCCGATGATACTTGGACGGCAACGTCCCGGGAAAGTAGGTCATCGCCGGATTTATATCGCGGGATGGAGCAGTTGGTAGCTCGTCGGGCTCATAACCCGAAGGTCGTTGGTTCAAGTCCAGCTTCCGCAACCAGGAATAAAAAGCTTTCAGGAATATAGCCTGAAAGCTTTTTTGTTATAACAAAATGAACCCCGGCCCTGTCACAGGAAACAATGAGCTTTAGCTGCAAATGGAAATAAAAAAACCTTCGATGTTAAAAAAGATATAGGTTCGTCAACCGCATAAATAACATATGGAGAATAATACTTGAACACAGGCTGTTTAAAAGATTTACAAGTTTTTGGCGATGAGTACCAGGATATCATCCTGGTGGATGATATAATCCTTTTCAGGATTGACATGTGTGCCTCCTTCGAAGGATACTCCAATGAGAATGCCAAGTCCTTTATCAATATACTCCAGAGAAAGCTCTCGGAAAGTTTTACCCACTTCCTTAGGAGTGGCCTTTTTCTGATAAATTTCATGCCCTTGATCGTTCGACATCAAATCATAAAGGGTATCTGAAACATGCTTGTAAAGAGCGCTTCTAACAATAAGTTTGCTGCTGATCTGGCTGGTGATTACAGTGTCGTCTACATTTGCCCTTTTGAAATGGGCTAGATTGCTCTCGTCCATGATTTCCGACACAAGATGTGCCTGGGGATTGAGTTTATCCACAGCCAGACAGATAAGTACCGACCGGGCATCCATCATCTGTTCGCTTTCCAGGCCCTCATCTGCGAGAACAATGACCAGAGCCGCCTTCTCGATATTAGCCTTTTTAAGGATTCTGTCATCCATGGCATCCCCATGAACAAAATATGTATTTTTGCCTTCAAGTTCAATCTTATCTTTCTTTGAGATGACTACAATACTTTGACCCGTATTTTCCCGAACCAGTTCATCTACAATGATCCGTGCCTTTTTATTCCATCCTATAACAATGATGTGCCCCATTTCTTTAATGTCCATTTTTCCACCTTCCTTTTTCAATGTAGCTTCAACAAAAATTGATGCGACTGTAGCTGTAAAAAAACCAAATGTTCCGATTCCGGAAATCATAATGATAATTCCCATTAAGCGCCCCGGGACTGTCACAGGGAAATAGTCCCCATAACCTACCGTTGCAAGGGTGACAAAACACCACCACAAGGAATCCCAAAAGGTTAAACCCTCTTTTGCCCCGCGTTCACATTGGTAAAAAACCACAGAAGTAGTGAGAATTATAATGGTTAGGAATATTAGAATTTTGTAGGCATTGTTTTTATTGAAGGTATTATGAATGAGCCTGAAAAAAGAGGCAATGGTTACAAACATTAGAGCACCCTCACGTTTTTTATTCCGTTCATATCTAGTACATTAGATTTCGTTCCCATCTTACCATATGAGTTAATAATTTACAATGAAAGGCTTTAAATGCATGCAGCAGGTATAAAATAATTTAAAAATTGACAAAAAAAGGAGATTCATATAAGATATGAGAGCAGCCAGCTTTTGGCATTTATATGTATTCTGAGGTATATTTCTGGAGAATGATTCAGTTGATTTAGTAGGATTGTAATAGGAAAACATGGAATATAATGTAAGACTTTATCTCATAACATAGGGGGAGTCGAATTGGTCACACGTAAAACAAACAATAATAAAGGTTTTGACAAGTCCGTGGTTATGAAAAAACTAATCGTCGGACTTTTTTGGGTTTTTGTAATCGGAATATTAATAATCTCTGAATCTGATATAGATTTTCAGACATTTTTTCAAAACAAAAGCGTAGATAAACTTCTGAAAAAAGATAGTAATTTTGTTTATGCTACATCCATCACTAGTGAGATGGATAATAAACAGAGGGCAAACGTATATAAAACGAAAATAAGTATCTCCGAGACAGCAAATTATATTATAAATAATGTTCCCGGGATAGAGTATGCAGACGAGAGTGCTGATAATGATAGCCTTGGGATGCTGAATGACAAAGAGTATGTCTTTATTTACAGCGGGGAAGATGACGAGTTTAGTACATATATTCAAGTTTCGTCACGTCAGTACGCTTATACAAGCGGAAACGACCTTTATAGATCACTGTATGATGCAAGTGATTTGTATTACAGAGATTACTATTATCACCGGGCATATAGTACGGATTTTGACAGATATGGGGCTAGTCGTGTGTTTTCAAATTACTCTTCAAAAGATTTTTCTGCTATGACTAGTAAAAACAATACTTATAACAATTTAATAAGTTCTGTCAGGCAAAGCAGTATCGGTTCGAGAAGTTTAAGTGGTGGCGGTACAAGCTTTGGAAAATAGCAAAAAAGGGGGATGTAATCAATGGAGCATGTAGTTGAATCTTTAATCTATGGCGGGCTAGGAATTATTCTGATGTTTGTAGGCTACCTCGTTTTTGATTTGGTGGTGCCTTATAACTTCACCGATGAAATTAAAGAGAAAAATCCGGCAGCAGGGTTAGTTATGGCTGGAATTTTTATTGCTGTAGCAATCATCATCAGGTCAGCAATTATTGATTAGGGGGGAATGGGTTCATGGATAGAATCATTTCGGGTGTAATTGAAAGTGTTATATACTTTGGCATCGGACTGTTATTATGTATTATAGGCTATAAACTTCTTTCTTTATCAAAAAAGTTCAACCTGGATAAGGAAATAGATAACCATAATATGGCTGCGGGGTTTGCAGTTGCAGGAATGTTTATTGCAATTGCTATTATTATAAGCGGAGTGATTCAATGATCCAAGAATCACCAATGAATACCAAGCCGCTTCTATTTGCCACATTTTTCATTGCAATATGCGGGATTGTGTATGAGCTTATAATCAGTAGTATCAGTTCGTATCTGCTGGGAAACAGTGTGAAACAGTTTTCTATTACCATTGGTTTATATATGAGTGCCATGGGTCTAGGTTCTTATATTTCCAAGTATTTCAAAAACAGGCTGTTTGATTGTTTTTGCTTTATTGAGCTGGGGGTAGGAATCCTTGGCAGTTTATCTGCGGTGATTCTGTTTTACTTTTATGCCTATACAAATCTATATGTTCTAATGATGTATCTGATCGTCATTGTTATCGGTATTCTGGTAGGTCTTGAGATACCTATTCTGACAAGAATTATTGAGGAGAATAATAATGATTTGAGGCTTACGTTATCAAACGTTTTCACGTTTGATTATATAGGTGCGCTCGTCGGCTCCATCGCATTTCCTTTAGTGCTGTTTCCGCATTTGGGATTTATTGTTACGAGTTTTTTGATAGGGGCTATCAATATTGTCATTGCGGGCCTGGTGATATACTACTACAACGGCTATGTCAACCGCATCAAGTTTGTAAAACTTATTTTCTTTTTGTGCAGCATTATAGCTATTGGGGGCATCTTTTTCGGCAACAGTATTACGGCTTCTATAGAGAACGACCTATATAGAGATCAGGTAGTATTCTCAAAGCAAACTCAATACCAAAAAATAATTTTGACAAAGCACAAAGATGATTTGAGGATGTTTCTAGACGGCAATATACAATTTAGTTCGGTAGATGAATACAGATATCATGAAGGACTGGTACATCCTATCATGTCTTTAGCCCCTAAGAGAGAAAAAGTACTGATACTTGGCGGGGGAGACGGGTTAGCCCTTAGAGAGGTTTTGAAATATAATGACGTTAAAGACATAGTGCTTTGCGATATAGATAAAGAAATCGTTGATTTGTGCAGGACAAATCCATTGATTGCCAGTTTGAACAATCATTCTCTAGATAGTTCCAAGCTTAAAGTTGTCAATGAGGATGCCTATAAATTCTTAGAGAATAATCAGGAATTATTTGATGTTGTCATTGTCGATTTGCCTGATCCCAATAATGAAAGCTTGAATAAGTTATACACTAACTTGTTTTATAGGCTGCTATCGAACTCATTATCCCGTCATGGGAAGATGGTGGTTCAATCCACAAGCCCATTTTATGCCAGTGAAGCATTTTGGTGTGTGAATAAAACAATACAGTCCGAAGGTCTTATTGTAAAACCTTATCATTTGGAGGTTCCCTCCTTCGGCGATTGGGGATTTCAATTAGCAAGCAAAATCGATTTTGATATAGAGAAAATTAGAATAAGTGTTGATTCAAAATACTTATCAGACGAGATCATTCCCTCCTTATTTAACTTTGGTAAGGATGAGAAAACAGATATGGACAGTGTAAAAATAAACAGTATGTCAAATCCAGTACTGTTATTATATTATGAAAAAGCGCAGCAGCATAATTTTTAGGAGTATGAAGTATGGATGCACAAATGTTTAATTATCGGGTTTGGATTAAATATATTGAAGTTGAAAAGCTAAAAGAAAGAATGAGTGAAATGCTGGAACAAAGCGGCTTCAATACATTACGGATGTGTGAACACTACTTTGATCCTGAAGGCTACACTGGATTATGGCTGCTTAGTGAAAGCCATATAGCTGTTCATACTTTTCCTGAAGAAGCCAAAGTTTATATAGAGTTAAGCAGCTGTGTGGAAAGGCCTTTCCAAAACTTTGTTAAACTGATTGAAAATCATAATGAAATTGAGTTGCTTGATTAAGCAGCTTTCGGAGACAGCTTATCAATTTTTATTGTGTTAGAATAGGCATAAATCTAACGCAGCATTTGAAAATGCAGATTTTTTAAATCGGGAATATATATCTTATTGCGAAAATCACACAAATCAGCGTTAATCGAATCTGCTGATTTGTATCAGCATCACAGTAATCAGACTGAGTAAACTCCAATAATAAAGCAACCATAAGTTGTTCATGGAATGGTTGCTTTATTACTTCTTAAAATAAGAATCAATCGTTCATAGACTCACCCTTCGTTTCCAGCAAACAGTTTGCTTTAGTATATACTATAATCTTTCCCTATAACGTGTGACAATATAATCGCATTTTAAAGAAAAAAATCAATCTTTTGGTGAATTCGTTGATGAACCTGCGTGGATTTCTTTTTTTGTATCCTTCGGCATATTCCATCGAATGGAATATACAAGCAGCATCTGAGGATTTTTGGGGTTCCATTCAAAAACACCTGCACTTACAGGTGTTAACTCTCCGTTTTCTAAAGCTAATCGGCTGTCTATACACGGAAAGATTTCCCTGGATGCTGTATTAACATTAAAATGCGGAGGCAGAATCACCATCAGCTTTAGCTTGTTTGTGGGTTCAATTACCGTATTTGACAGTAATGTTAATCAGGTATTGACAATATATAGTAATACTAATAAAATGATATTAACAATATGATAAAAACAAAACGTTAAAATCATTTCTTGAAGGTGATGCATGTGGAGAAAGAATTAATACGAAATAAACAAGGCTTAACAGAAGATGAGTTTCTGCAGGAGTATGATGCGAGTATATATGAAAGACCGTCAGTGACGGTGGATATGCTGATATTTACTGTAATGAACGAGAAGAAAGAGAATTATAGAAAGCTGTCTGAAAAGTCACTCAAACTTTTGTTGATCAAGAGGGGTGACCACCCATATATGGGGCAATGGGCTTTGCCCGGCGGTTTTGTATCCGTAAAAGAGAGTATCGATGAAGCAGCTTTGCGGGAGCTTAAGACAGAAACAAACATTGACAGCATTTATATGGAACAGCTCTATACCTGGGGAGAAGTGAACAGGGACCCTCGAACCAGGATAATTAGCTGTTCGTACATGGCCCTTGTCGATAGTGCTGCATTGGATATAAAAGCGGGCGATGATGCAGCGGAAGCATTCTGGTTTGATCTCAAATACAAAGTAGTCCAAGAGAAGAAATCCATATTGGAAAATGGTTTTATATCTGAGAAGCTTGTATTGCTTAACCTATCCAATGAAATAGAAACACTGAATGCAACAGTAAAGGTAGAGGAAACGGTAGAGGGCAGAACAAGAAGAATAGAAAGAGATGTAGTGGATTCGAAGGGTATAGCTTTTGACCACCCGAAAATGATTGAATATGCGATTGAGAGGCTGAAAAACAAGATTGAATATACGGATATAGCATTTAACTTAATGCCGGAGCTTTTTACCTTATCGGAACTTCAGCAGGTATATGAGGTCATATTGGACAGAGAACTGCTTGCGGCAGCATTTAGAAGGAAAGTAGCCGATATGGTGATAGAAACAAATCAGTTCACAAAGGATGCAGGGCATAGACCTTCTAAACTATACAGATTCAATCCGGGTTGGAGAAATGCATTTTAGGAAAGTGGAGTGATTACAATGGCCAATAGATTCGACATTATTATGGGAGATATTACAAAACTGAATGTTGACGCAATAGTTAATGCGGCTAATAGCTCACTTCTTGGAGGCGGAGGTGTGGATGGAGCCATCCACAGAGCTGCCGGATCGGAATTGGTTATGGAATGTAGACAACTAAATGGATGTAAGACTGGCGAGGCTAAGATAACTAAAGGCTACAAACTGCCGGCAAAATGGGTTATTCATACAGTTGGACCTGTATGGCAGGGAGGTAATAAAGGAGAAGATGAACTTTTGGCAACATGCTATAAGAATTCCCTGGAACTTGCAGCCAAAACAGGTGTAAAAACTGTTGCATTTCCATCCATAAGCACGGGGGCGTATAGATTTCCGGTAGAGAGGGCAGCAGGAATTGCTATTCGTGAGATCAAGAGATTTCTTGAAGCGGATTCAAGCTTGGAAAAGGTATGGATGGTTTGTTTTGATGAGGTTACATATAGAAAATATGTAGAGGTTAGTGGAAGTTGATAATAGGTACATTGAGATTTAGAAGTTTTGGAGTGAAAGGGATATGAAGAAAAACATAAACGAGCCAAGAATGATCATGGCTCTATATAATGAAAAGACGATTAGAGTATATCAAGCATATAATCACACCATTGCAGATCAGGCTTTGAAACTAGGCACATTTGGATCTGCTTTCAAGATGGAGAGAATGACCTGGATTAAGCCATCATTCCTCTGGATGATGTATAGATCAGGCTGGGGGAGCAAAGATGGACAGGAAAGGATACTGGCAATTGATATTGCGCGGGAAGGGTTTGATGAAATCCTATCCAATGTAGTTTTATCAACATATGATAGTGAATTGTACGGAACTCAAGAGTTGTGGAAAGAAAGGCTTAATGATTCCTGTACCAGGTGTCAATGGGACCCTGACAGGGATATCTATGGTAACCCAATTGGAAGACGTGCGATCCAATTAGGCATCTCCGGTCCGATGGTAAGGAAATATGTGAATGAGTGGATTACGAAAATAACCGATATTTCTAATGAGGTATATCAGTGGCATCAAGAAATTCTAGCAAAAAGGTTTAGCCAGGAAGTACTTCCAACAGAGACTGAATATCCTGTAGGTGAAAACATTAGAAAGATTTTAGGAATGTGAATGAAAGATTTGTATTTTAATGAGGTGAAAACAGGTGAAACTTTTTAGACCAGTCGGGGTGAAAGAACTCGAATTGATTAAACAATCCGGAATGACAGAATTTCCGCCGAGGCTCCCAGAACAGCCGATTTTTTACCCTGTACTTAATGTTGAATATGCAAGGCAAATTGCTCAGGAATGGAACACAAAGAGTGCACCGGATTATGCTGGCTTCGTAACTGAGTTTGATGTAGAGGATGACTATATTTCCAGGTTCCAGGTGAAAACAGTAGGAGCAGCCATGCATAAGGAGCTTTGGATTCCGGCGGAAGAACTTGATGAGTTTAATAAACATATTATCGGGAAAATCAAAATGATTGAAGCGTATTATGGGAAAAGCCATCTGAATAAGGGGGAAGAATGATTTGCTGGATTCACTAAACGCAATACGGGCTTATAACTCAGGAGATCTACAGATTCTCAAACGGGAAAAATGGCTTCGCTTTCTTGCGCTGACGTCAGAGCGGAACATTAATCTTGAAAGGCTGAATTCTCTGGATGAGCTGAAAAACAACTATGTATTGGGCTATGTAGAAAAAACCCTCAAGCTTCTTTCTGAATTTGATCTGAATACATATCAGTCGCATATCCTTGAAGAAACATTAAAGTGGTCTGAAGTTGCCAAGTCAGGGTTAATGCATCAAAGAAAACAATGGATCAAAAAGGGGTTTAATCTATTTGCCCATAATATCGGATCAGCCCAGATTTATCTTGAACAATCCGAAGAGCCAGATCCTGATGTCAAAAGAATCGTGTACTGCCTGATTTCAACCCATGGATTAATTGGACAATACATCAGGGGAGAGGTACCTCTCTCTGATAACAAACCACTCTATGATCTGGTTGAAGGAAAGAAAATATCAGCCGCAGAGCTAAAGGAAATTCTAAAGGTACTGAATCACTGTATTATTAGTGCAGTAGATGAAGCTATTTGGTCAGA
The DNA here is from genome assembly GCA_026418695.1 of Clostridia bacterium. GTDB lineage: Bacteria > Bacillota > Clostridia > Acetivibrionales > JAFADI01 > SKW158. The sequence continues at coordinate 3,378 of JAOAAU010000097.1, read as the reverse complement.
AATATTCAAACAGGCGGATGCGGTTATCGAGCTTGTGGTTAACGGGAGATTTGAGCAACAGTATAGAACCATCGACAGAATTAAACGCTTAAGGGCAGTATCCATAAAGAACGGAGAGAATTTTGAGGTCGAACTTGAAAGATTGCTTAGCGATACAAGGATAGCCGACAGGATCTCCAAACTCATTGATTCAGCGGATCTCTGGTATGTGGAAGCAGCAATGTATGACTTTTCCTTTGAAGAATTCATAAAAGTATTCCTATTGATTGTACAGGGAATAGGTCAAAAGAAGGTAAAGCATATCAGCTTTGAACGGTTTATGAAGGAATTGTATTACCAACACGAAGGGAAGAAGAGAGTCAATATCTATAAAAAACGAATTATTGAGAAATACCTTTCGGAAATTTCTATGGATGATATATTGGAAGGCAGATTTAAAGACAATCTGCATGTTGTACATAAAGTCTCTTTCCATGAAGACTTGGATGATACGGTGTTTTTCACTTTCCGGTTTTCAGCGGCAGGCAGCAAGCTGATCGACTTTTGTATTGAGGCAGAAAAATCCGATGTCCTGTACGAAAGTGCAATTATACTCCTGTTTGACCTGTTTGGACTAAGAAAGGACAAATATGACCGCTTTTATGAAGAGGAATCGTATCTGAAGACCATGAACCAGACCATTGACTACAAAAAGGTCATTCTTGATTACATCACAGGGAACAGCATTATTGATATCGGTCCGGGCGGCGGCGCTTTGATGGATATGATTGAAGAAAGGTTTCCGGAGAAGAAGGTTGCCGGTGTGGACATTGCACAAAATGTGCTGGATGCCTTAAAAAAGAAAAAGCAGCTGGAGAACAGAAAATGGGACGTATTCTATGGAGATGCGCTCAATCTGGTGCAATACATTGAAAAAGGGAATGCGGATACCATTATCTTCAGTTCCATCCTGCATGAATTATTCTCCTATATTGAATACAATGGGAAGAAGTTTAATCATGAAACTCTGGCGACGGCTTTCAAAAGTGCCTTTGAAGTTTTGCCGGCAGGCGGAAGGATTATCATCCGGGACGGCATTATGACCGAGCCGGTCCATCAGAAAAGGATGATCAAATTTTTATCTGAAGAAGGGATGGAATTCCTGAAGAGATATGCCAAGGATTTCAAGGGGAGAGAGATTGAGTACACCATCGTGGGACAGAACGAAGTGTTAATGCCGGTAAATGATGCGATGGAATTCCTGTACACCTACACCTGGGGAGAAAAATCTTACGTTCATGAGGTAAATGAGCAGTTCGGATACTTTACCCCAAGCGGATTTAAGGAATTCATTTTTTCCGTACTTGGAGAGCAGGCCAGGATTGTAGAATTCAAGCATTACCTGCAAGATGGCTATACGATCGCATTGTCTCAGAAAATTGAGTTTTTTGATGAGAAAAGAAATCCGGTCAGACTGCCGGACAGCACCTGCATCGTGGTTATCGAAAAGAACTGAAATTAGTTAAAGGAGGGTCAAACAATGTTTGGTTTCAGGTTTATTAAATTCCAGCCGAGCGAATATGTTTTAAAGTACAGGAACGGCAAGATCGTCAAAGAGGGTGCCGGAATATCATTTTACTACTATGCGCCGGCTACCTCCATTGTCGTTGTTCCTTTGGGAAGCATTGATGCTCCGTTTATCTTTGAAGAAGTTACATCCGATTTCCAAACTGTAACGGTTCAAGGACAGATCACATTCAGGATAGTCGATCAAAAGAAAATTGCAGGTCTCCTGAATTATACCCTGGATATGAAGGGGAAGGGGTATGCCTCAGATGATCCGCAAAAGCTGCCTCAGAGAGTAATTAATACTGTAAGAGTATTAACAAAGAAAACACTGGAGGGATTGCAGCTCAAAGATGCAATTAAATCCAGTGAGATCCTGGCTCAGGGGATATTAAATGAAATCAGGCAAAATGAAGAAATCAACCTGCTTGGTATCGAGATATTTGGCCTTTCCATACTGGCGATCCTCCCCAACAAAGAAACAGCCAGAGCTTTAGAAGCACAGGCCAGGGAGCAGATTCTGAAGAAAGCGGATGAGGCTATTTACGAGAGGCGCAATGCGTCCATTGAGCAGGAAAGACGTGTGAAGGAAAACGAGTTCAACACAGAGATTGCGGTTGAGAATAAGAAAAAGCAGGTTCGGGAAACCCAGCTCGAGGCAGAAAGAGCAGTACAGCAAAAGAAGAATAAGCTTAAGGAAGAACAGATGAACTTCGAAACAACACTCGAAGAGAAGAAGAAAGACCTGATTGAACTCACTGTACAGAATTCAAAGTCACAAGCAGATGCAAAGGCTTATGAATTATCTGCAGTGATGAAAGCTTTGGAAGGCATCGATCCAAATGTAATTCAATCCCTTGCAAGCATTGGAATGCAGCCCAATAAGCTGATCGCTCTTGCGTTCCAGGAATTAGCGGAAAAAGCCGGGCAGATCGGTCAGTTGAATATATCTCCGGATTTACTTCAAGAATTGATGAAGGAATCAAAATGATGAATGAAAGATTAACTGAAAACAAGATCGTTTTAATCAAACGGAAAACCCGGCTTGAAGAGTTGATTGCAAGGTATAATACGATTGCTCAGGCAAAGTTCTATATTGAACATCTGGGAAGTGATTTTTCTGACTATATTGCTGAGGATGAACAATATAGGCAGGCTGTGTCTGATGCACACAGCGCGTTAGAAGGGCTTGGCAGGGTTCAGGTTGTTGACAGGGAATATGTATCCAATTTTATATTTGGTGAGCAGGATATTGTTGTGGTGGTAGGTCAGGATGGACTGGTCGCCAATACTTTAAAGTATCTTTCAAACCAACTGCTGATTGGGGTGAACCCTGACCCTGCCAGGTGGGACGGAGCGCTTCTGCCTTTTAAAGCTCAGGATTTGAGATTGGTTATCCAGGATGTATTCAGAAACAAAAGACAGGTTAGGGAAGTTACTATGGCAAAAGCTTCATTAAACGACGGACAATGCATTTATGGCGTCAATGATTTGTTTATTGGCCAGAAAACCCATGTGTCTTCAAGATACCGGATTCAGCTGGGAGATAGGGGGGAACAGCAATCTTCCAGCGGAATCATTGTTTCAACGGGTCTTGGGTCTACAGGCTGGCTGAAAAGCATTCTGGCAGGAGCAGCCAATGTCGTTAACGGAATCTCTGAAAAGAAGGTCAGGATACAGCAGGAAAGAAAATTGGAATGGAATATCAATTATTTGTATTTTACAGTACGGGAGCCTTTCCCAAGCAGAACATCAAAAGCAGATCTGGTTTTTGGAAAGGTAACCAAAGGCTGTCCCTTAAAGATCGTTTCCCAAATGCCTGAGAACGGAGTG
>JAOAAU010000030.1 GCA_026418695.1 Clostridia bacterium | reverse complement strand
CCCTTTAAATCCTCTTCACACCCCGGATAGCAAACCGCCTCCCTGCCGGACAGATAACCCTGTTTTCCCAGGATAGTCGGCGCCGCGCAAATTGCCGCAACCCACTTGTCCTGCTTCAAAGCTTGTCCAATGATTTGCTGTATTTTCTCATTGCTTTCAAGATTGGCCGTCCCGGGCATGCCGCCGGGAAGAATTGCCATCTCCATCTTTTCAACATCAATTTCACCGATGGAGCAATCCGCTACTACGCGTATTTTACTTCTTCCTTCTACCTCTAAAGTATCATAGATAGAAACCGTCCGAATTTCAATGCCGGCCCGTCTCAGAATATCAACAGGCGTAAGGGCTTCAATTTCTTCAAAACCTTGGGCCAGGAACAAATAAATCATCCTTTGATCACCTCGTTCAAATCTTCATCATGAATATTTTATACCGCTTGTACAAAATGGACAAGGCATTGTTTGAGAATTGTCCTGACAATATGAAGTTAGTAAGGATATACGTATTCGTTCTGTGGTTTATCCGTTTTTTCTATCTTTTCGACATTGATGAAGGGCACCTGCTGTCCTCCATACATCGTTTTGCCTAACCTTCCAGTGACCTTCAGCCATGTATCACTTTTCAGTTTCGAGGTGCCTTCATATTTGCACAAAAGGCCAACGGCTTGCGCGTCCGCTGTGCAACAGGACATCATAAACCTTGCTGTAATGAATTGATCTTTTCCAAGATCCTTTTGTCTGAAAACAAATCCTTTGATTTCAATTTTTGTGCCCATATATTCCTCAGGTTTGGAGTACAATTCCTCCAGCCAGGTTAAAAAAGTTTTTTCATCCATCGCGATTTTTTCCGGTTTGGGGATTGGAGTTTGTTTAGCATCATCGACAGCTTCCTCAACCGTATCCTCTGTTTCAGGAGCCATCATGCTTTCATCCTCCAAGGGGCGCATTTCTTCATCCATTGCTGTCAGATTACTACTCAGTTTTTGAGAAATGTTGATGCCAACTGCCGAAATATCCTTTGATTCCATAGGCCGCGCCGGAATAAAAAACGCAGCGATTAGCGGGATAATGAATATCAAATAGGGAAGAAGGTTCGTTTTCCTCCGTGTTTTGAAGACATCCCCCATTAGAAACAATGCAATCATAATAAACGCTGCAATACTGAATTTTACATAAGGAATGATTCTCGGATGTACATAAAGCTGCGCCTTTTCTGTGAATACAATGTCAAAAAAGAAAAGTGCAAACCCCACTAAGATCACCATTCTCAGAACCGCATCCATATTCAACGCCCATAATTTTATCTGCTGCATTTCTGGCACTCCTATAACAACAAGTTTGAGAAAAAGTATAATATGGCAAATGAAAACCCGAAAATAATGAACACCAGCTTGATCACAAAACGCTTTTTGTATATGCCAAAAAGCATCAGCAGGTTCTTGATATCAATCATTGGCCCCAAAACCATAAATCCCATCACGGACCCCATGGAAAACTGGGTTGTAAAACTTCTGGCAATGAAAGCATCCGAAGTGGAACAGACTGAGAGGACAAATGCAGCGATCATCATCGTCACAAGAGGCAGTACACTTCCTTTAGAGAACTCTCCCATCCATTCTTTCGGCAGCATCACCTGCACCATGGCAGAAATAAAAGCGCCGGCAATCAGGAACTTCCCTACGTCAAAGAATTCTGCGCCCGCATGTTTGAAAACAGCCTCAACTCTTCTCAAGCCCCTTCTGTTTGCGTACTCTTCCGTATTACAATAACCGCATTTGCAGCTGAATTTATCCAAACCATATAAGATCACCGAGCCGCGCTCAGGATAAAGCAGAACAAACAAGCCAACCGACAAGGCTACGGCAAGCCCCAAGCACACCCTGTAAAATGCGACGGAAGGATCTCCCGGAAAAGCATATACCGTGGATGCAATCACAATGGGATTCACAATCGGTGCTGAAAGCATAAACGTCACTGCAGCAGGCAGCGGAACACCTTTTTTCACCAGTCTGGCTGCAACCGGGATGATCGCACAATCACACACGGGAAATATCACCCCTGAAAGAACCGCCGCAGCAAAGGACACCATCTTATTCTTTGGAAAAAACCTCACAATGCTTTCCTCTTTTAAGAAAATCTGAAGGATGGAAGATACAAATACGCCAATCAATATGAAAGGAAAGGCTTGAATAAGAATACTTGCAAATACCGTATTCATCATCTGCAGTCCTGAAAAATCGAGTTCCAGTGTGTTTGAACCCAGTGCTCTATAAATGCTGAATATCAGGTATCCAAACACTGCCACAAAAGTGACCGTCAGAAATTTATCAATAATTTTATAGGTCCCCTTCTCCCGTATTCCCGGCAGGATACCGTCCTCCACAGCACTTTCATAGTCTTCCGGCGTATCTACTGTCAACAGCTCGCAGCTCTTATTGATTGCTTTTATGGTTCTCTTGATGTTATCGAATTTTTCCCCGGAAATGTTTCCCGAACGGTTGAGAATTGCCATATCACATTCCGAGATCTGGTGTATAAAATTCGTTCCAAGGTTGTTGACATAAATATCGAAGGTACTGCAATCGAGCAGGCAGGTCACGCTGTTCAGCCTGCAGGATTTCCGTAAAAACTTATCCTCCAGCACCTCATAGACCTCATCCATTCCTGACATGCCGTTTAACTCAACAATCACCCTGTCCGGCTGGTATTTTTTTATTATATCCGCCAGACTCCTTGCTGTTAAAGGTTTTTCCTTCCCATATTGAAAGCAGAAGATGCTTTGGCTCACCAAGACTCTTTCTTCCAGAGCTTCTTCCCCCTGTTCACACTGAACTACAACAACACGTTCCTGTGAAAGGGAACGGCGCTTCAGTATGGAATTGATCAATGTTGTTTTTCCTGACCCCAAAAACCCTGCAACAACATCCACCTTTACATTCATTCTAAGCCCTCATTTATCTCTTAATTTCAAAAAGCTTCTCCAGCTCTTTCTTGTTTAGTTGACTGCCTATGATACACAGTTTTCCAGTATAGTCGGGAGCGGCCCCGACAATATTAAGTTCCCCCGGTACATAGTCAAATTGCAGCCACCCCCTCGGTGTCTGCAGAATTCCCTTTCCTCGGAGCACCATCCCAAAGCGGGTTTCATCCGTCAAAGCATTCAGAGCAGACTTTAACTGTTGTTCCTCCATCACTTTTGGAGTCTCAATTCCCCACACCTCAAAGACCTCATCTGCCTTGTGATTTTTAGTTTCGCCGCCGCATCCGCATTTACAGCCTTTATGATGATGATTTCCTTTAATGATCACCTTTCTTAGTGCCTGCACCTGATTTTCCAGTGATGCTGCTGCGCTCTGCTCCGCCAGAGAGATAATATCCTCTGCCTGAAGGACCTCCCACGGGGTTGTCACAATATTGGCCTTGCTATTAAGCTTATGTAGAGCAGCTGCAATAGATTCCAACTTCCTTCCGTCTTGCAGCTGCGTTCTGCTTAAAATAATCGTCTTGGCATGTTTGATTTGGTTTTCATAGAATTCTCCGAAATTGGCGATGTATACTTGAAATTTCAAAGCATCCACCACCGTAACCACCATGTTGATCTTCAAATCTTCTTTCACTTTTACCTTCTCGCAGGCCTTGATTACATCCGAGAGTTTGCCTACCCCCGATGGTTCAATGATGATTCTGTCCGGTTGATATTTACCGATCACTTCTTCAACAGCCTTGCCGAAATCCCCTACCAGCGTACAGCATATACACCCTGAATTGATCTCTTTTACCTGGGCATTGGCCTTTTTTAATATGGACCCGTCAATCCCGATCTCTCCAAACTCATTCTCAATGATCACCAATTTCTCACTCTTCAGTTTTTCTTCCATGAGTTTTTTAATCAGTGTTGTTTTTCCCGCTCCCAAAAATCCAGAAAATATATCAATTTTTATCGTCATCTTAAGGACAACCTCCCCCCAAAATATTAAAAGGTCCATATAAATCAATATATAAACCCTTTAGAGCCGCTATTCCTTTTTGTTTTTTTCTACTTTCCATGTTTGCACTCGGCACAATATCCGTAAATCTCCAGCTTGTGTCCGGTAATATCAAATCCGTTGGTACCCTGGATCTTTTTTTCGAATTCTTCAAAGGGACAGCCTTCAACAGAAACCATCTTTTTGCACCCCATGCACACCAGGTGGTGTTTGTGCTCCATCCGGTTGATTTCAAATAAAGCCTTACTGTCATTGGAAATACTTGATTTGTTGACAAGGTCTTTGGTTACCAGAGTTTCAAGCACCCGATAAACAGTCGACAGACTGATGGCAACATTCCATTCTTTTAAACGAATAAAAATCTCTTCTGCTGTCAGGGGAACCTCACTATGCTCCATGACTTCCAGGATAGAGGTTCTATGTTTTGTGTTTTTTAAGCCTTCCCTTTTAAGGACTTCTTTATATTCTTTATTCTCCAGCATCAGTATCCGCTCCTAAAATATATGATTTCCTTCTCCCATCTCCTCAAAAAGGTTCAGTCATGAGGGTTCGATTCGGTGATTAAGCAAAGCGAGCTTTAAAGGTCAATGTCGTAAAATAGCACAAGGCAGAAACCAATACAATGGTCGCACCCGTGGATGTATCCAGGTAATAGGACAAAATCAGGCCGGTGATTCCTGAAAATATGGCGATTAGGATCGAGGCCAAGTGATATTGCCTGATATTTATGGTGATGTTTCTTGCCGCAGCAGCTGGTAAAACCAGCAGTGAGTTGATCAGCAAAAGCCCGATCCACTGGATGGCAACAGTCACAATCACCGCAATTGCAGTTGTAAAGAGAATATCAATATATAATGTATCAATTCCCCTGCTTCCTGCAAGGGACTGGTTTACGCTTACGAGCAGCATCTGGTTGAACAAAGCCAGCCACAGGACGATTACAGCAACAAGCACTCCTAAAAGCATCAGTATATCCAACGGTGTGATGCTGAGCAGATCCCCAACCAGATAACCTGAATACTTGCCCATCCCGCTTCTAAGAGACATCAAAACCAAGCCAATAGCAATGGCGGTAGATGAAAACACTCCAATAATGGTGTCGGTTGATCCTCGGCTCTTATTCTTGATCACCGTAATAGCTAAAGAAAATACGATTGAAAAAAAGATTGCTGCCCAAAGCGGCATCAAGAATCCCAGGAAGCTCCCGATTGCAATTCCGGTAAAAGCCCCGTGCCCAAGGGCATCTGAAAAGAAAGCCATCCTGTTGTTGACGATCATGGTCCCCAGAATTCCGAAAATCGGAGAGATTAATAGGACTGCCAGCAGGGCGTTTTTCATGAACAGCAACTTGTCCGCATCTGCCCACTCAAAAGGCAGCAGCCAATCTACCAATGCATACCAAAGTTCCATCATTTCTCTACCTTAAGACCCCTTCTCATTATTTCTATCCGCATTGACTTCTTTGAGCCATCCCATACCAAAGATTTTCAGCATCCGCTCGTCTGAAAACACCGCTTCGGGTTTTCCATTGCAGATCACCGTTCCATTGAGCAGCACCACACGGTCTGCATGCTTCAAGACAAGCTCCAGGTCATGAGAAACCAGGATAATACTAAGATCATAATTTTCCTTCAATTCGGACAGTGTATTGTAAAACAGTTCAAGTCCATTCTGATCAATGCCTGAAACCGGTTCATCCAGTAAGAGGATTTGTGGAACCGGATCCAGTGCAAGTGCCAGCATCACCCTTTGCAGTTCTCCTCCGGATAATGCTCCCAGCCGTCTGTCAATCAAGTGTCCCGCTTTAACTTTATCCAGGCTTTCCAGGGCCTTTTTCCGTATTCCTTTGGTTGAAAACAACCACACAGGAGACCTGGACCGGCATGCAATAAACAAGTCCAGGACGCTGGTGGGAGAACCATTGTCCAAATTCAAATGCTGTGGGACATACCCGATTAGCGGGCTCACACCATGAGCTCCCTTCGCATCCATGAACCTTAATTGGCCCGTATGCTTTACTTCTCCCAAGAGAGCTTTTAAAAGTGTGCTTTTACCTGCTCCATTGGGACCGATGATCGCCGTCAGTTCCCCGCAGTGTATATGCAGGTTGACGTCTTTTAGGACCTGTGTCTTCCCATAGGTAACACTAAAGTTTTCTATCTTAGTGCAGCATAATCCGCAGCATTCTCTTTGACAATTCAGTTCATGCTTGTTACAAGGCATAGCTACCTCCAGCTTCCGATCACTCCGACTGATGCCTTTACGACATTATTTCAATGCTTCCAGCAATACCTCAAGGTTCTTATCCATGGCCTTGATATAAGCTTCCGGATCTCCATCCTTAGGCCCTGTAGCAACAGGATCCAGTATATACACTTTTGCACCAGTCTCCCTTGCAATGGTTTCAGCTGCTTTTGCTGAATACTGAGGCTCTGCAAAAAGAGCCTTTACCTTTGTATCCTTCACTGTTTTAATAAGATCCGCAAGTTCTCCTGCACTTGGTTCAGATCCCGGTTCACGCTCAACCACTGAAACGATATTCAGATTGAATTCCTTTGCGAAATACGGAAAAGCCTCATGGAAAGTGACGATATCTCTGGTTTTTATATCTTTTAACGCACTGTGCATTTTTCCCTTTTGAACTTCCAGCCTTTTTACATATTCCTCCGTATTGCTTCTATATTTTACCGCATTGGCAGGATCATGTACAGCCAGCTGTTCACCAATGTTTTTGACTTCTTGAATCGCTCCGGAGATGCTTACCCAAACATGAGGGTTAAATGCGCCCTCTGCATCATGCTCTTTCCCTTCTTCTTTATGTCCGTCTTCCTGGTCATGGGCTTCTTCCTTCAAAAGTTCCATTCCTTTCGAAGCTTCAACGATTTTCAGGTTTGGCAGTTGCTGAATGACTTTATCCATAAAGCTTTCCATGTCGGCACCATTGGAAACAAGTATTTTCGCCTGCTCCAGAACCTTCATATCGGCAGGTTTCAGCTGATAGTCATGCAGGCAGCCTGTCTGGGGCTCCGTCATATTCACAACCTGCACTCCAGGTATATCTTTGGCAATATTTTTTGTAAAAATATACATAGGATAAAAGGAAGTTACAATGGTCACTGTTTTCCCTTCCTTAGCGGCTGTGGGGTTTTGCGACACTGCTTTTTTCCCTTGTCCGCAAGCGGTTAACATCAAGAAAATTGCCACTACTACTGTCATTATTCTTACTGGATTAAATTTCATCTTTTCCTCCTGATTACAAATAGGAATTATTCGCATTTGCATTTACTATTTATATTATATACGCTTTTTCGAAATTTAAAACAGTTAATGAAAATATTTTCAAAAAAAATAAGGCCCTCCTATGGCCTACCTTCATTCCTATTTAATCGTCAAGCCGCAAGCCGGACATTCCTCCTGGCTATCCGACAATTTATTTCCACAAGCCGGGCATTGATCTATGGAAATATTCAGTCCCCCTGTTTTATCGCAGGGTTCCGACTCTTTAAATTGTTTCGCTTCTGGATGGATATTACTTCCCTGACTTAGAATACTCCGGATTTCTCGAATATTGTCGGCAGTCTCAGAACCATCAATGGCCCATCGAATGACCAGAAATAAAAAAACAGTCCTAAAAGCCAAAATATGATCACTTCCAAATCTATCATTCCTTTCAACTGCTATTTGGTTCTTCTCAGGGTGTTAAATTTCAAGACATTGGGTGATATGCGCTTTGGCATCGTGCAAATCCCTTGCAATATAATCAGCAAAACTAAAATCATTCTTGCAGGTATACTCAGATGGAACCGCTATGGTATAGCAGCCAGCCCGCTTTCCTGCAAGAGCACCATTTCCTGAATCCTCAAGCACAATACATTCTTCCGGTTCAACCTCAAGCTGTTTGATTGCTACCAAATAGATCTCGGGATCAGGTTTGCCGCTGACAACCTTCTCGGAAGTTTGCAATACATCAAAGTAATGACGAATATTCAATCCATCCAGTACGATATCCATAAATTTTCGGATATTCCCCGTAGCAATGGCCAGCTTTACCTTTCCGTAAAACTCCCCGAGGATCTCAAAAAGCCCCGGCATCGCCTGAAGTTCTTTTCTTAGCCTCTCTTCAAACATCCCATCCCGCAGAGCCAGCAATTCTTCTGCAGGAAGATCAAGTTCCAGGTCCTCTTTGAATATCGTGAGAGATTCTATGGGCTTCTTCCCCATCATCTTCCAGATGGTTTCTTCACGGATAGTCCTTCCAAAGCTTAACGCCAGGCTTTTCTCACATTCAATATAGATTCTTTCGCTGTCAATCATGAGTCCGTCCATATCAAAAATAATTGCTTTCACTGATTCTCTCCTCTATTTCATCGATTAGTAGCTGTACTAAAAGTATTAATTCTCTCTAAAAGCTCCTCTGTATCCTGATAGCCATTATCGTATAATTCAAGAAGCTTCTCCGGATTCTTTTCCAATCGGTCCACTTGCAGCGGTTTGGATGGCCTTATCACAATGGCGCTGCCGTCACGTTCCAATGCCTCAATGAACCTGAGTGTTTCATTATAAACAACGTGCCGGTTGCGAATGGCATTTAAAAGTTCCGGGTACTTCCTGTATTTTGATTGAAACAGCCTGTAAAACCTTACGGGCTTTTTAGAATAATCCCGATTTCTTGTAAGCACAATCACATTTTTTCTATTTCCGTCCTGCAGGGATTTGCGTATGGGGATTGGGTCTGCCACTCCTCCGTCCAGCAGCTCCATGCTGTTGATATGTACAATAGGCGATAAGAGCGGAATTGAACTGGAAGCTCTTAAAGCATCAAAATCCTTTTTCATTTCATCTTTGCTGAAG
>JAOAAU010000110.1 GCA_026418695.1 Clostridia bacterium | reverse complement strand
ACTCACTATAGCTCATCGGAACTGCTTGAAGGTCTGTTTTCTTAACTTCTTCCTTCTTAACGGGAAGTTTAATCAGAAACTCCGTTTCATGCTCATCACTCTTTACATGAATCGTTCCTTGATACTTTTTAAGTAACTGCTTAACAATATATAGCCCAAATCCTCTCTCTTTATTGGTGATCTTATCCTTTGTAGAGTAGCTTTCTACAAAGATCTGCTTCAAATCTTTCTCAGGGATTGGGCTACCGTTGTTTGCAATAGAAATATTAAAGGAATCATTCTCTTCATCCATAAAAGTACTGATAGAGACAACCTTATTGTCGCTGCCTGTAGGGAAGTATATATGCGTTTCAATCGCATTATCTACGATGTTCCCGATAATATTTGTTAAATCGATAGCATCAATGGCGGCCTTATCCAGAGATTCTTCAAAGTCAACATCCAAGTGGATACCATGGTCCACCGCAGTGCCGTTCTTTACAGCCAGGAGCCCATCAACGTAGGTATTCCCGCTGTTGAAGAATTTGTAGGATGACACACTTGGCAAATCGATCAGCTGTTTGGAATAGGCGATGACCCGATCCAGTGTATCTGGCTTTCTTTGCATACACATCGCGATGAGCGTTGCAAGGTGGTTATTGTAATCATGCTTTTCACGCCGGACCATTTTTACGATGGTCTCCATATTTATGACATATTCCTTTTGTGCAGTGAACTTCTTCTCAATTTCGGATATCCTTAGTCGTTCTTTTAAATCAAAGATACCCAGAGATACCACTGCAAAAAATAGGATAAGCACGAGGGCCTGAAAAGCAAGTCCATCATTTTGTGTATTGATTGCGACAAATAAAACACAGATCATCGATGTTTGAAGGATGAGGAAAGACACGATGGTATTTTCTTTGGTGAAAAAGCTGAATTTGAAGATATGAATTCGGGTCTTTTTTACTTTAAACGCAACAAAGAGAAGTATGATCTGAAACACTCTCGTGATCACCAAGGCTAAAAGCTTCATGGCCGGATTCCCATTTATTGCGGATAAATCTATCTTAAAAGAGAACATAAGGATTAATAAGACAATTAGTTGTGTGATTGCATCAAATATGTAGATAATCCCATAGGAAACCAAGGAGGCAAATACATTACTTTTAGTAATAAAGCAAAAGAGTGCTACAGAAAAGGCGGCAAAAAATATCGTATGAATACCAAAAGGAACATAGGTCGTTAACAAATAGGTGTATAATGTAAAAATTGCTACCGCTGCAACAGAACGGAGTTTATTCTCCCTTATGAAGTTGTTTTTACCAACTAGAATCGTAAACAAATAGAAATATATGACTGCTTCGACAGCACCAAAGACAATCTCATTTATGAAGGTGTATACATTCAAATAGAACCCCTCCCAGGGGAAAACATAAAATGATATCCTAATTAAATTATATCATCAATACCGAATTTGTCGATAAAAATGTCAGGATATGTCGCAGGATGTCACAATTGGAATTATATGATTTGGTTATATTTGGTGCAAACTTGAAAAAGCAGAATTAAAAGTCTTGAAGTACTTAGGTTGGCTAATTTTTAATGTGCTTAAAATCTCGATATGAACCAATTACTTCATAACGATAGGAACCTACAGTTCATTCTGCGGTCTATGATTAGGCGCCAAAAAGCTCTCGATACAGGGACGATTGGCAAGCTCGTAGCCCGAAGTCGCAACCCATTCAGAATATAACCGACTCCAAGCGTCTACAACACTATGAAATGGCGGTTGCAGGTCTGACTTTTCATGTACGAATAAGCAGGACATCAATCAGATATACCAAAACCGTGCCAATGGCATAGGCAATTAGGTCGAGCGGGTCAAAAACGGACCCGATAACTATTCTTGCGACCAGGTTTTGTTCAAGCCCCAAATACCTTATCAGCCTTAAATACTGCAGGAACTCCGTAGTGAAAGCAAAAACAAGAGTATAGGTTGCAAGCTTGGCAGGGTGAAAATCATGAAAGATTTTCACGAAAAAATATATCAATAAAATCACAAGGATATCTCCGGTAAACCCTCGAACAAAAGGGTTCTGGGAAAAGAATATAACGATGAGGACACAGGCAATAAAACATAAAACAGATAATAAAAGATACAGTAGACGTCTTTTCAAAGGTGAGCTCCTTATATGATTTATACGTTATATTCATAGTAAGCCAAGGCAGAAGCCTCTGTCAATGCATGTAAGTAAGAACACACTTATAGTTCCGGATAAGTAACAGGTACGAAATTCGGGAATACATATATATAACACTGTATGTGATAATCGATAGGGAGCGGGACATGAATCATTATCTTGGGAAATTGTTGAATAATTTCTAATAGATTGAATATAATTTAGGATAGAAGTGCAATTAAGCCATATGGGGGATTAACTCAGCGGGAGAGTGCTATCTTCACACGGTAGAAGTCGTTGGTTCAACCCCAACATTCCCCACCAAAGTCCTGTTGTTAATTTGTGCGAATGTTAGACAGTTTTTGCATGAATTTTGGACGGCTTAAAAATTTATTTAAGAAAAGCTAAAGAGAAAGCCGGGGTAATGTTCAATTACCCTAGGTTTTCTCTTTTTTATGGCCATCAAGCCTATACCATACAACTCTATAGCAGTAAATAAAACATCACCTTGAGAACAAATACTCAAAATGTGATGTTTTGAAAAAGGAATAGAGAGTTAAAAATCAATTCTCTTATCAATAGAGTAAGAAGAGAATAATTGAAGATAAAAAACAAACTGGACCAATAATACAGAAAGTGCCCTCCAAAAGCATTCTTTCAAAGGAATCCTTCAGGATAGTATTCAGTTTGGTAATTTATATGGTTGAAGGGTTATCCTATCGTCCTCCAGCGCTACCTTCACCTTGTCCTTTCCCTTGATTCCCAGCGACTCCAGATATTTTGCCGGAATTTGAAGCCTTCCCACTTTATCGATTACTGAAAGCTCAATGTGGGAAACCTCACCAGCCTGTTGGTTTTCTTCAAGCTCCTCCAGCTCCTCAAGGTAGGATTTGGTCATGATGAATTCACTGCTGGTTCTGCCATTGCGGATATTGACAATCCGATTCACTTTTCTTGATAACTGCATATCATGGGTTACGATGATAATCGTCAGTCCCAGAGCGGAATTCAGCATCTTGAATAATTCAAGGATGGTATTGGCGGATTTTGTGTCGACTGAACCTGTTGGCTCGTCTGCCAGCAGGAGCTTGGGATCATTCGCCAGAGCAATGGCGATAGCAACTCGCTGCTGTTCACCACCGGACAGTTGGAAAAGCTGGTGGTCTTTTTTTGATTTCAATCCGACCATATCCAAAAGGTTCAATGCCTTTTCGCGTTTTTCTTTTACAGCAGAAATCAGCATGGGCAATTCAACGTTTTCGATGGCAGTAAGGTAGGGAATCAGGTTTCTTGCGTTGTTCTGCCATACAAAACCCGCTGTTTTGCGCTTATAAAGGACCATTTGCTGCCGGTTCATTTTAAGAAGGTCCTGGCCGTCCACCAGGAGCCTCCCGGCAGAAGGCCTGTCAAGTCCTCCAAGCATATTTAACAGCGTGGATTTTCCGCTGCCGCTGTTTCCGATGATGGCGATGAGTTCTCCCTTTTCAACGGCAAGATCAAGACCTTGAAGTGCCATGACTTCAAGCTCAGAGGTCTTATATATCTTAACAAGGTTATCACAAAGCACCATGGGCTGGTTGTTTTCATTCTCCATCCCTGATTTCACCGTCCTCTATGGATAAGACTTTATCTGCTATTTCAAGCATACCGGCATCATGGGTCGTCATGATCACCGTTGTTCCCTTTTCTGCCACCAGGTGCTTAAACAGCCGGACAATATGCAGACTCATATGGGTATCCAGTTCTGAAGTTGGTTCGTCTGCAAAAAGGATTTTAGGCTGGTGAGCGATAGCCCGGGCAATGGCAATTCTTTGCCGCTCTCCGCCGGACAACTCCCCTGGCCTGTGATGCATCCTGCCGGATAGACCGACAAGATGCAAGCACTCTTCAGTACGGGATTTCCTTCGGTCAGGATCATAGGAAGCAATCCTGAGGCTAAAATCTATATTTTCCAATGCAGACATCCTTGAGATTAGGGCTACGGATTGAAAAACAAAGCCAATTTCCGTTCTGCGGAACTCATCCCGATCGTCCTCTCCGGAAGAGGTCAAGTCCTGTCCATTTAGAAATACTTTCCCTTCGGTTGGAACATCCAGCAAACCAAGGATATTCATCAGCGTAGTTTTGCCGGAGCCTGACCTGCCTCGAAGAATTGTTAAGGTTCCAGGCTCAATAGAAAAATTTATATTATGCAGGACCTTGATAGGTCCTGCACTCGATCGGAAACTTTTTCCTATATTTTCTGCCGTTAGAATTGACAAATAACGCACCACCTTTAGACCTATGAACCGGATTTTTTCAACCAGCTTTCCAATTGCTTCTGCATTTCAGAGATTATTTTCTCTTTTTCCTCAGGGGTGCTTTCTTTACCTGAGTACTTTGTGCTAAGTTCTTTTACTATTGGATTATAGTCGGGATAGAAGCCCATATGAGGAGGATAGGCCGTATTAAGCTCGAGATTTTGCTTATAATTCTCCTTGCTTTTTATACTGCAGTTGACCGGTGTTCTCATAAAATCCGGATTCCAGAAGTTCATGCAGCCGGGCCATCCGATATAGTCGGATCCGGTATTCTTATACTTTTCAGGCAAAACATACTGTTTGTCATAAAGGGTATAATCTTCACCCTGAATACCGTACATAAAGAGGTCATAGTTTTCCTGGCTTGACTGGAGCCATTCCAGGAACTGAAGCGTTTTCTCCGGATGTTTTGCAGTAGAAGGGATTACGATGGCCTGATTTGATGGGAGAACCTTCTGTACCTTACTGTCCGGGAACAGAGGATAAGCGATCAGTTCCTTGTCCGTGTCCCACCGGAAGGGGAAGCTGGATTTGGAGCTGGTCCAGGTCAGATTGCCCATGATGGGAAAACCCAGGATGGATGCCGGCATCGCTGATCCCGTATCGAATATAACGGTGGCACCATCACCTCGGGTCTTGAACTTTTGGCCCTTGGAATTTTCAAAATAACCGTTTCTAAACCAGGTATCTTCCAGTTTTTTGATTTCTTTATATTCGGGGACATCCTGATAAAACTGAAGCTTCATGCTGGAGTCCTCTTGACGATAGATGAGATCGGAATAGTAGTCCAGAGAAAAATATCCTCCGCTTTCTGATATCAGATCTTTTTCGAAAGCATCAAACATAAATATGGGAATCAGATCCGGCTCTTTTTCCCGGATGATCTTCAGATAAGACTCATAGTCCCGGATGCTGGAAATCGGCGGAATATTATATTTATCCATCAGGTCTTTTCTTACAATCGCGCAGCACCTTTGTGAGCGGGGGAACAATGCCGGTATGGCTGCCAATTTTCCATCGATGGTTACAGATTTGAGGACTTCCTTAGGGTATTTACCCAGCAGATTAGGAGCATACTTCGGGAATAAATCGGACAGATCCATGGACAAACCTTTCCTGACAAGGGCATCCAGATACAGGCTGCTTTCTCTGATCGGCATGTCGTTGCCCCGCATTAAAAACCGGTATTGATCATCGGTATAAACAAAGGCTTCAAAGCTGGTTCCGGAAGCAATCTTCTGCTGGAGATCGTTATTGTAGCCCTGGGTTTCATAACTGTACACATAATGCAAATCAAGCCGGATATTTAGTTTGTCTTTCAGCCGTTTTCTGATTTCGTCCAGCACCGCATTGGTTCGTATCTTATGATAAGTGGAATTAATCCAAAAGGTGAGGGTCACCTCTTCGTTTTGCTTTACATTACTGGTCATGCCCAGGAGCGTCTCGGGCAAATTGTTTGTTTCATTGCTTTGGCACCCTACAGAGAGTGCGGCGATAAGAATACTAAAGATAAATACCCTGAATACATTTTTCATCACAAAAACACCCCTTTTTCAAAATTCTATAAAAGCTGATTTATTCTTCTCCAAGCTTGATCACTTGATCGATTTTCATTCTCATCAGGATCTTGTGTAAAATGACCAGACCCGAAAACACCATCACGGATAGGACGAAAAGTATCTTGATCATGTCTGCGGCATAGGAAACGACACGAAAAGGGGGGACCTTCTGAGCGCTTCCATAGACCATTTGCATGAAGGGAACGAAAATCCTGCTTGCCGCAACTCCAAGGAATATTCCAAAAAAGATAGAGGTTCCGGTAACAAGGGCTTGTTCCAAGGCCAACATGCGGAAGATGCTTTTCTTTTTCAATCCCAGCGCCCTTACAACACTGAAGTATAAAAGCCTTTTCTTAATGGATATAATCCAGTATATCAGAAATCCGATGAGACAAATCAAGGAGGAGATCATAAAATTGATGGTGGCTGACCCATTGATGGAAATAATCAGAGGCTCCCGTTTTCTGGCTGCGATCTCCTGGCCGGTATAAGTAATTTTACTGATGGAAAGCTTATCCTCCTTCGCTTTTTGCTCCAACTGCCGGTTAATCTCCTGGTCACTGATTCCCGGTTTTTTCTTCAGCCACACCTCATAAGGGGTCTTATCTATGGAGGAATAGACGAAGTCGAGGTTGGCAATGATAAAGTCCGCCTTTTCTTGTGTTCCTCCGCTGTAAGGATTGAAGGACGGCCAATAATCGCCGATGGTTTCGAAAATAATCCCGTTGATGGTACGTTTTTGCTCACCGCAGGTGATGGAGATATTCTCTCCGGTCTTAAATCCCGCTTTATTCATCAGCGATTTTGACACCAGGATAGCAGCAGGCGAATCCATCATAAGATTCAAATAATGATTGATATGGGTTGATAGCAAACCTCTTCTGAACCAGGCTGTATTTGCAAAATCATAAGGATCTACGGCAATCAAATTTACATTTTTATAGGAGGATTTACCGGACAAAACTGTTGCATCCTTTGCTTTGAATACCCTGGCGGCAGACTGTATGCCTGAAATTGCCCGGTAGATACCAAAATCGGGTTCCCTGTAGTAAAGCGGGTAGCCATCGATGGTTTCAGGTCTGGGACCGATCACCTGAATATGATCAGGGAATTTATTTGTTTCCCAGTTTGCATGGACTACGATATCCCCGCCATTTTCATATCGGACCTTGTCTTCCATATTCAGGTTTACGGTTCTTGCAGTACCGGCGTTAAATATGCTGCATGAAATGGTGATGATCAGGAAGAGCATGATGTACTGTTCTTTCCCGCCGGACCTTGCCACTTGAATAAAGGATGCGTAAAGCACAGGAGACCATATTTTTTCTCCTGCTTTGAATACCAGCTTGATCAGCGAGGGAAGCAGACGGATCAGTAAAAGCCCGCCGCCGGTGATAAACAGGATGGAGCACAAGAAAAACAGTGGGTCGATCTGTACATTTGTATCCTTGATATTAGCTGCAAGAACTGCTTTTTGCCTGCAGTAAAACATATAGATTCCATAACTGGCGATACCCAGCAGCAGGATATCCAGAAAGGCCTTTTGCCAAAAAGGCTTGCTTTGTATTTGCGCCATACTTTGCTTATGCTTTAGGATCGTAACCCGGCATGCAGGAATAATTGGGAGCATCATCGTAAGAATCATCCAGAGCGAAGCCCCTGCAGCAAAAAGGTATGCCTCTCTCGATAAAGAAAACTGAAATCCCTTCCTGCCGACAAATTCCAAAAAACCATTGGATACGCCCAATAGCTTACACAGGAACAGACCGGCAACAGGACCTGTAAGGAGGGAAAATCCGGATAGAAAGCTGCTTTGTACCATATAGCTAAGAAAAATCTGGATGCTTCCGGCACCTCTGCTTTGAAGCAGAGCTATTTCATTTCGATCCCTCTCAAGCATTTCTGCTGAAAGCATAAGAATATAGACCAGCAGCATGATCAGTAAAGGCATGTTCAAAACCAATAGACTTACTCTGATCTGTTTTGCTTTTTCGGTATACTTTTTTAGAAGCTCCGGTAACACGGAGCTTACCTCCAATACGCCGGGATACTTGCGTCCAATTGCTTTTGTACGGTCATATCCGTCTAAAATCCTACTGATATTGCTTGTGCTGATTTTACTGCAGTCCAGTGCGTAATACCACTGAGCGGTTGACAAGGAAGGGGACCAATCATTTTCAAGCATCCGGCTTGCGGTATCATAATTGACAAGAAGGCATGACTTGAATTGTTCCAGACCTTTGTCCCAATAAATATCGGAAGGGTCTTTATAAGTAAATACGCCGATGATTTTTACCTTGATAGGGCTTGCTTTTTTATCTCCGCTCCCCGCATAGAAATAGACGGAATCCATATTCAGCTGGCTGTCGTGCATTGCCTCCTCTGTCACTAAAGCTTCAAGGGTGCCGTCTGTACTTGCAGCAGGGGAACTAAAGCTATGTCCGCTGACTACGCGGATATGCTGTTTTATTCCGGATAATGCCTTTATTTCAAGGAGGTTTTGGCGTACCTTTCTTTCATCCCGGTTTTCCGAAGAAAAGTTAAACGGACCGAAAGTCATCATGGAATACCGATCTTTGACACCCAGGTTCAACATTTTCGGCAGCGGGTCGGCAACCTTAGCCCGTAGGGCATTGTAGCCGGCACCTTTTTGGTCCGGTTCAAACCGATAGTTGAAGTCGGCATGGAGGGTGAGTCCCCCGGGATAAGCTGCTGACGAATTCTGCATACTCTCCAGTTCTTTCTTTAATCCATAATCACAAAGGGCAGAGGTATTGATGGAGATAGTGCTGGCCATAGCGACAGACAGGATGCAGCCGATGAGTAAACTGCCATAAAGCCAGAGTTCGCTTTTAAGTTTTTTAATAAGATATGCGATCAACGCTTGTACCCCCTGTCACTCAATCAATTGATCCCCAACTTCCAGGCCTTTTACAATCTCCACATCAAGGTCTGTTTCCATTCCTGCGGCAACCGGTTTTTCCCGTCGGATGCCCTGATCCAAAACATATACAAAAAATGTGTTCTTGTATTTTTGCAGAAGATGCTTTGGAATGGAAATGACATCCTCCTTTTTCTCCAGGGTGAGTTTGATGTCTACGGAATCCCCAATCAAGGTTCCCTGAGGAATGCTGTCAACCCTGATAAAAACTGAGTTTTTAGTTTCTTCATTCGCATCCTTGGGGGCATTTTCACGGGTCATGACAACCTGCCCCGGATGCTTTTCGCCATGGATTACAACCTCCAGCGGCATACCGATTTTGAATTCCGACAGTTTGTTGCCTGTATACTGTACCAGCAGATTCTCATCGCTTGCGATACTGACAAAGGTTTTGTTGGCGGTGACCTCGTCCCCCAGCTTCACATCATCCAAAAATACAATGCTTCCTGAAGCCTCTGCGACAATCCTGATCCTGCTTAGTTCCTCCGCCAGTTTGTCACGTTTCATTTTCAAAATCTTCATATCCAGTTCGTTTTGCTTTATCAGATTGCCGTACTGATCGGAAAGATTCTGATAATCATTCGAGGCTGCTTCCAGATCATTTTTTGCATTGTCCAGGTCAACCAAAGAAAAGGCATCCTTTATGGCCAGCATGGAATTGTACTTGTTTTGTGCTGTAATGAAGCTGCTTTTCGCTTGTGCAGCACTTCGCTTTGCAGCAGATTCTTTACAACTGCTTTCATAGGCGGCTTTCGCAATGGTGGCCTCCTGTTCGTCCAACTGCCTTTTGACATCCTCCGAATATAATTCCGCAAGGATGTCCCCTTTCTTGACTTGATCACCCAGTTTTACATGGATGGACTTCAGCCGGCCACCCTGATCTCTGAAGCATAGATTGTACTGCTTGGCAGCTGTGAACTGTCCCGAACATTCTATGGTTTTTACAAGGGTTCCTTTTTTGATTTCACGGGTCTTATACTGGATTGCGGGAGGCTTTTTGACAGGAGGGGCCAAGGCCTCTTCGTCCGCCGGCAGAAGCCTGCAGCCGGGCAGTACGGTTAAAATCACAGTATATAATAAAAAAGCATACGAGATCCTCCTTGACTTCTGACGGGGACCCGTGGCAATCCTTTGTGGATATCGCATTCAAATCACCCTCCCATTCGGTATGTTTTCTATATAAAATACTACAGCATGAAATAACGAAGGGAGGGTGAAGATTTTTATGGAAGGGTGGATTTTTTTTCTGACGTTGTATTTTTTTAGCAGTTCTTTTATAATGAGGTTGAATTCATCGGTGAATAACTCTTTCGACAGGGATTTTATATGAAGATATTAAAAACCAATTTAAAGCTGCGATCCAAGTTTATACTATCCTTCCTTGTACTCGTACTCCTTCCCTGTATTTTTTTCAATATCACCCTATACCTTCGAACAGAAAATGCAATACGGGAAAAGGTATACCTTCCGATTTTAAGGGACTTGGCAGAGGTAGGGAATAATCTGAACAGCAGGATACAAAGCCTGGATACATCCTTAGCGCTAATGTTTGCTGACAAGGACCTGATTCAAAACTGCAAGAACGCTGCAGAAGATTCGGGAAAAGGTATAGAAGCTCCAAACATCAGCTACAAGACTTCCAATATGCAAACCAATATCATCGCCAATATGATCAATATCAATAGCGATCTGTTAAAAAGCATGTACTTTATTGATCGGGAGAAGGTGTATCTTCTTCATCCTCATTCCATTGCATTCAGGACTGAAAATTCATATAAAAAAGACTTGTGGTATCAAGACCTTCTGATGAAGAATAGTGATACACCTTTTTTTGGAGCAGTGAGGAACGCCGAAGATGATACCTACGCCATATCAGCTATAAAGACCTATCGCAGTATGGATACAAAAGGGGAACCATGGCTGTTTCGCTTTGACCTGGACCCGGATAGAATCAAACAACTGGTGAATGCCACGGACAACTATATCCTTTCCAATCACGGAGTATTCATTGCGGATAGCTATGGGGTACTATTAAGTAAAGGCAATAACGATCCAATCCATGAAAAATGGCTGACAGACTTTTTGAAGAGGAAAGACCTGGCCTCCTCGGGATTTACTATCTTTACGGCTTCAGGTACTGAGAAATGCCTGATTTATTACACTTCTCCACAGACAAAGTGGAAAATAATGAGTGTTGTCCCTGTAGATGAAATATTCGGGGAGCTAAAATTGTTCAGAAATACCATCATTCTTCTTACGTCCCTGTGTCTTGTTCTGCTCCTCATATTTACAATCGTCATCCCTTCCGTTCTTCTAAAGCCGATCCACCATTTGAACAAGGCCATGCTCCAATTGAAAAAAGGAGATTTTTCAACAAGGGTGGAAGTAAAAGGGCATGACGAGACAAGGCTGCTGTCGGAGACGTTCAATAATATGGCTGAAAATATGGAACAAATGATCAATAAGGTATATAACGCCCAGATCAAGCAGAAGGATGCAGAACTGAAAGCGCTTAAAAGTCAGATCAATCCGCATTTCTTGTACAATACCCTGGAGTGCATGCGCGGTTCTGCCCTGGAGCATGGGATTACGGATATGGCTTCAGCCGCAGGCAGTCTTTCCAACCTTTTCAGATTCAGTATCAGCGGGGGGGATTTTACAGATTTGCGGAGTGAGATCCAATATCTGAGTGATTACATGACCATACAGAATTTCCGCCACGACAACAAATTCCGTGTTCAGTACAGTATTCCGGAGGAGTTGTATGACTATAGCATCATGAAGCTAACCCTTCAGCCCCTGATTGAAAATTCAATAAAACATGGGCTGGAAATGAAATTTGGGCGTGGCACCATCACCATCGAGGCTTTCCGGGAGGAAGACAGAATACAAATCAGGGTTTCCGACGATGGGACAGGAATTCCTCTCAGCAGGCTGAAAATGCTGAATGAAGTCTTTGACGGGAAGCTGGATCCTGATGTATTAGGGGTGGAAGGCAGTGAACGGGGAGTAGGAATAGGCCTTTTAAATGTCAATCAGAGGCTTAAAATCCTGTTTGGGGAACACTTCGGTCTTAGGTTTTCAGAATCAACCGAAGGAACCACGGTGATCGTGAGCATCCCTGCAGTTCGGTGGAAGGGAGAGGATCGTGATGATTAGACTGGGAATTGTGGACGATGAGAGCTTGGTTCGAACAACGGTAAAAAAGCTCATCCCATTTGATGAGCTGGGCTTGGAGCTATGCTTTGAAGCCGATGACGGGCTGGAGGCGCTGGAGCTATGCAGGCAGTTCAAGCCGGACATCTTGATTGCAGATATCCGCATGCCGGGCTTAACAGGAATTGAACTGATCCAGGAGTTGAAAAACGTCCTGCCCTCTGTAAAAACAATCATTATCAGCGGCTACCGCGATTTTGAGTACGCAAAAACAGCCATCAAATATGGTGTTTATGACTATATATTAAAGCCTGTAAACAGTGAGGAACTCATAGAAACGCTGTCACGGATTAAATCTGAGGTTTTGAATCTCAGAAGTCAGGCAGAACAGGAGCATTCTTTCAGGAATAGAAACAGCCAGGCAAGTCATGCTGTTCTGGAGAAGCTTATGAACAAGCTGATCATGAAAAACACACGGTTGAATTCTGAAATCTTAGAGGAACTGAAGGAATATGGGATAAACTTTACGAATCCCTTTTACTCCTTAATCCTCTTTTCGCCGGATAACACTTTTTGCTTCGAGAATAACGACAGAAAGGTTGAAAAGCTCAAGAACCTCATGGTACGTTCAGTAAAAAAGTATATGGGTGAAGGGGTTGTATTCCAGACCGCCAATTCCCCATATGATTTGTTGATTCTGATCAACCATGGCGGACAACAAGGGCTTGTTCCATCGAAGATGATGGAGCTGATCTCACGGCTTTATCAGCAGAAATTCCTTACAAGCCTTTCTGTAAGCTTCAGTTCTCAAGGACAGACCATAGGATCGATGGATAAAATGTTTGAACAATGCTATACAGCGATCCAAATGAGATTCTGGGAGGACGACTCCAATGTTCTAAAACAATATGCTTTCGATCCAAAACAATTCATTGAAAATAAACCCGGAGTGATTGAGGAAAATATGGTGGAGAAGCTAATATTTGATATCCGGTTCAATCACGAAGAGACCATGGGAAAGCATGTGAATACGGTATTGCAAAAAGTGATCGGGCAGAACAGGCAGAGTATGCATCCTTCCTCTATCAAGGAATATCTATGGGTAGTGCTTCAGGTTGTATTGGAAAAGCTGAACATTTATACGGATTTTATATCCTATGAATGTTTGGTTCTGAACAAACACCCGAAACAAAAGCTGGATGCCATCACTTCCCTGAAAGCTTTAAATATTTACCTGGGAGAAATCCTTTCAAGGCTTTGCAGCTTCTACAACGAAAAGCAAAGCCGGCTGGGGGCTGTGAGTCCTATAGATACAGCAAAAAAGATCATTCAGCAGAATTATGAAAAGGATATCAGTCTCGAGCTCATTTCCGGCTATGTCCATTTAAGCCAGGCTTACTTCAGTGATCAGTTTAAAAAGGAAACCGGTATGAGCTTTACCCAATATAAAGCCCTGATCAAGGTAGAAAATGCAAAAAGGCTTTTGAAAGAAACAAACTCGAGTATTACGCAGATCAGCTCCAGTGTTGGATTTGCAGATTCAAAATACTTTTCGAGAATGTTTAAAAAGATTACCGGGATGTCTCCCAACGAGTACAGGGAACAACTTTAGCCGGAATAGGGAGTAAATTACGACCTTTAACCCCTTTAATCCATTCATTTTACAGTGAACTATATTTTGAACTTGACACCGAACACGTGTTCTGATAACCTGAACATAGGTGGTGATTTTATGGTACAAACTATACTAAAAACGTCTCTTGAGAGCCATAAAATGATAACGATTATGTACCAAAAAGGGAATAGTATCACAAGACGGAATATTGAAGTCAAAGCGATAGACGGCAATAAAATAAAGGCGTATTGTCACTTGAGAAAACAGACAAGGGTGTTTAACCTGGACAATATCCTTGCAGCCGACGTTTACAGAAGTAAAATATGCCATTAAGCAGATTTTGTTTAGTTAATTCAAACAACTTTTTGCTGCTTAAGCGTGTAAAATAGATCAAAAGAATATAAAAGGCCGGCAAGTGCTGCAATTTGCCGGCCTTTTCTTTATGAATTCCACTAGGCAGATTGGGATTAAAGCGAATTGGTGTATATTTCTCTCACGGTTTCCTTTGTGGCTTCTACAGGAGCAAGGCTAAGCAAAAGATCCAAACTTGGTGTTTCAAAAGCAAGTGCAGTCAGTTTTTCAACATCGGATTCAGCAAATCCCTCATCCTTTAACTGAGACTTAATTCCCATAGTTTTAAGCCAGGATTTAACCTCGTCAAATGCTTTCAGTGCCTCATCCGGAGTTCCCTTGAGCCCTGGAATGATTGGAGAAAGCACATCGGCCAGAATTTCTCCGGAAACAGGGTAGATCTGCTTTATTACTGCCGGTAACAGCATGCTGAGACCAAGGCCGTGAGCCAATTCAGGTTTCACACCGCTTAAAGGATGCTCCAATGCATGGGTAAAGTGCAAAAGGCCGTTATCGAAAGCGGTACCTGCAATCAAGGATGCATAAAGCAAGTAGTATCTTGCTGTGAGATTTTTAGGATCTTCTTTTGCTATAGGCAGGTACTTAGCCACCAGGCGTACAGTTTCCTTTGCCAGCAATATCGCAAAGGGATTGGTAACCTTTGTGGTAGCTGCTTCAACAATATGGTTGATGGCATCAACAGAAACATAGAGGGTCTGCTCTGCAGGCAATTGGGTCATTAATGCCGGGTCATCGATGGAAAACAACGGATAGATGCAGTCATATGCAATTGCAGGTTTATACTCTTTTTCCGGGATGCTCACAACTGCAAATCTATTTACCTCGGTGCCTGTTCCGTGAGTAAGGTTGATTGCAATGATAGGAGCAGCTTTATCAGGGGCAAACTTAAACTCATAGATATCTCTTGCTGTCTTATCCGGGTAAGCCATTAATATGGCAACGCTTTTAGCGGAATCAATAGGGCTGCCGCCGCCGATTGCAATTACTGCCGTTGCACCAAAATCCAGTGCCAGCTTCGCAGCCTCGTCAACCTGATCTACAGTAGGATTTGGCGTTATTTCGCTGTAAAGGATATAGCCGATTCCTTTTTCATCCAAAGCTTTTTTTACGACATCCCAAGCCCCTGTCTTAATATGGGATCCCTTGCCGGTAACAACAATAACCTTTTTAACTCCTTTGCCCAAGAGCGCATCGGCGATGGTGTGAATCTTATTGATTGCGCCTACACCAAAATAGGTGGTTGTCTTGGCTCTGATTTCAGTGATCTGATGAATATCAATCTTGTTTTCCCACATAATAACATCTCCTTTGTTTTTAATATGTTTGCGTTATCTGTTTGATCTTAAAAGTCATGTAAGAGAGGTATATTTTCAGAATGAAATTGTTAAAAAATAAACAATCAAATATAAAGATTCGGCATTCATTTAAAATATCTCTGTCCTGTTTATTATTTTACGCGTATTTTTTTTGCGTGCAACAAACTTGTTACAATTCAATCATTACAAACAAAGGCAATGAAATTATTAGATACGGTGGATTCATTAGTACATACAAAAAATTTCCACGTTGTTCATTAAAATCTTAAGAAATCTGTAAGAAATCCGTAAATAAATAGTTAAACCCTCCTAGGGAATTCCATATACACTGAAAGTACAAAAACATGAATGAAGATTATCGCAAGGAGGATTTGAATGGAAAGCACCACACTAAAAACAAAAACAGGCTTTAAGGTTCTTAGAAGAATAGGGATCGGAATATTCCTGGTGATGTTTACTTTGGTTTCAATCGTTATAGCGGCAGGACTTATGCCGCAAAAAAAGCCTACAACCCCAGCGGGATATAAACAGACGCAATCGACCTATGTGAAGATGAAGGATGGCACAAGGATCGCTGTACGCATCAGTCTCCCTCACGATCTGCAAAAAAATGAAAAAGTACCTGTGATCCTTGAAAGTACGCGATATGATACGGGGTTTCAGCCAAGCTTTATCGGGAATGCATTATGCAACCTAGGTATCCTTGAGGATGATATGCCTCCTATTATCAAAAAGCTCTTGGAAACAAAACATGCTTATATCCTGGTTCAGGCAAGAGGGTCCGGGATCTCCTTCGGGAAAAGAGAAATTGAGTTATCCAATGAAGAAATCGAAGACTATGGACAGATCATCGACTGGATTGTTCAGCAGCCCTGGTCCAATGGAAAAGTGGGCGCCTACGGAATCTCCTATATGTCCAACTCGGCTGAATTGACTGCAAGCTTGAAGCATCCGGCCCTGAAGGCGGCAGCACTTCTTTACGGAGACTTTAATCCGATCTCGTCTACGACACTGCCGGGGGGCTTATTCAGCAGCAAGTTTTTAAAGCGTTTCAGGGATGCCAATGCTGAAACGGATGCAAATACCTTTAAACACTTTTTAGTAAATGGAGCCATGCCCGTTGATGAGGACAAAGATGGAAAGCTGCTCAAGGAAGCAGTTGCAGGACATAAAAACTATGATATTTATGAAAGCATGAAAAAGGTTACGTATTATGATGATGTTTTGTCAGGAAAGTATACTCCCAATGATTTGGCACCCTTTAATTTTAAGAAGCAGATTCAAGATTCCGGGATACCCCTCTACGTGAGAGTAGGCTGGCAGGACGCAGGGACAGTCAATGGAGCAATAGAAAGATATCTTACCTACAGTAACGGTCAAACTCTTGTAATTGGTCCATGGAACCACGCGGGAAGACAGCTTTATGATCCGTTTTTGGAAAGCCGGTTGACCCGAATGGAGGTTGAAAAAGCCCAAGCGGATGAGGTGATTGCTTTCCTTGATAAATACTTGAAGGCAGATACTCAAAATGGAAAGGCTTCAGATAAGGACATCCGATATTATACTTATGGTGAAGGAAAATGGAAAACGGCAAAGAACTGGCCGGTAGCAGGTTTCGATAATAAAGTATTCTATTTTAACGCGGGTGGGAAACTGAAAGACAGCAAACCTGCAGATGCTACCGGAATGGATATGTATAAGGTTGATTTTACAACATCTACAGGCGTGAATAGCCGGTGGCAGACCAATATGGGAGCAGGCCCGATATTATACCCGGATAGAGCTGAAGAAGATAAAAAGCTTCTGACCTATACCAGTGAAGCGATGGAAAGCGACGTAGAAATCACGGGTGTCCCGATTGTAACCCTAAATCTTTCATCGACGGCTACTGACGGAGCATTTTTCACTTACCTGGAAGATGTGGCACCGGACGGAAAAGTAACTTATATCACAGAGGGACAGCTAAGGGCTCTTCACAGGAAAACCACAGAAGAAGATCTTGGCCATGCGGTAGTAGGTCCCAAACACTCCTTCCTGAGAAAAGACGGTCAATTACTGAAGCCGGGAGAAAACACGGAGATGAAAATAGGAATGAATGCAACTTCTGTGTTGATAAAGAAAGGACATAAAATCAGAATTGCCATTGCAGGTCATGATGAGGCGAACTTCGACAGGATACCGCAGAACGAAAATCCTATCCTGGAAGTGCAGAGAAACAGTATTCTTTCATCGTATGTTGAACTTCCCATGCAGGTAAGGAAATAAGTGATCCAACCAAAGTATTCACCACCCCAAAACACACACAAGTAAATTTACTCCATCTTGGGATACAGCAGCTAAAGTATTTAACAAGATGGAGTAAATTTCTTCAAAATGATATAATTAGTAATACTTGGACTAGGTATTTTGATCGAGGAGAAGTCATTCATGGAGAGCTATAACATTTTAGTGATTGATGATGTCGTAGAGATTATAGAGCTTATCGAGATTCACCTGTTGAGTGAAGGATATGGGGTTTATAAAGCCTTTAATGGTCCTGATGGATTAAAAATTCTTGAGTCACAAAAGATACACCTTGTGGTGCTGGATATCATGATGCCGGGCATGGATGGGCTGGAAACCTGCAGACTGATCCGTCAAAAAATGAATATTCCCATTATCATGTTAAGCGCCAAATCTCAGGATATGGATAAGATCCTGGGACTTGGAATGGGCGCAGACGATTACATGATCAAACCCTTCAATCCTATGGAGCTGGTTGCCAGGGTCAAGTCACAGCTGAGACGTTATTTGTATTTGAATACCCAGAAAAGCCAGATGTTTGATGAAAACACTATCAGCATCAAGAGCCTGTTGATCAACAAAAAGAACCATCAGGTTTCTGTTTACGATAAAGAGGTAAGTTTAACCCCCACGGAGTATGAAATCCTGCTTCTCCTGGCAAGTAATCCAGGCACGGTTTTTAGTACGGAAGAAATCTTTGAAAGAGTGTGGAAAGAGAAGTACTTCGAAGCAAATAATACAGTGATGGTCCATATCTGGAGACTACGGGAAAAAATCGAGGAGAATCCAAAGGAACCCAAAGTCATTGAAACCATATGGGGGGTAGGGTACAAAATTGAAAACTGAGGGAAAGACGATCCGGGTCAAGTTAATACTATCGATATTTGCTAGTGTTGGAATGGCAGGCATATCTATGCTTTTCTTATGCTTTTTGATGATTGTTGGCTCTCTATCAAGGCAATTTACACTATTTTTCGCTAGTCATGTAGTTGAATTTACATTGTCCTTTTTGCTCATCTTTTTAGTCCTAACGATTGCATTTTTTCTTTGGCTCATCAGAAATAACATTTTATATCTCGAGGAAATCATAAAAACTCTTGGAGTTATATCAAAAGGGGATTTGGATATCAATATTCCTATCAGGACTAACGATGAGTTGGGGGTCATGGCAGAAACTGTAAACCACATGGCCTATAGACTAAAAGGAATGATAGAAGAAGAGAGAAGAATGGAAAAGACAAAGAACGA
>JAOAAU010000038.1 GCA_026418695.1 Clostridia bacterium | reverse complement strand
AGCAGCAAGGGTTGTCAGCATGCCTTCCTTTGAAATCTTTGAAGAGCAGGAGGAAGCCTACAAGGCATCCGTTCTGCCTAAGAACGTCAGAAAACGCCTTGCAGTGGAAGCAGCCTCATCCTTTGGATGGCATAAATATGTCGGAATGGACGGAGAAATCATCTCTATCGATACTTTTGGCGAATCTGCTCCGGCGGAAGTGCTTTTCAAGAAATATGGCTTCAGTGTTGAGAATGTAATGGAGAAGGCAACGGAATTGTTAAACAAGTAGTTAACTAAAGACTCTGCATAAAAGACAAAGCCCTCTGGTTTACTTCAGCCTGAGGGCTTTGTCTTTTTGTTAGGGTACATTTGCTTTTGGAACAACGAACTGAAAATTTGAGAATGGAATAAACGAACAAAATAACAATTGTATTTTTAAGTTTTAATATTTTATAAGCTTTGAAACAATCCATACTTACTATGGATCAGTGATGGATGTAAGGAAGAACTAAAGTTGCCTTTGTACCTAATCCTGGAGTACTCTCATAAGATAAGCCGTAATTCTCTCCAAAATAAGCTCGGATACGCTCTTGAATATTCTGTACTCCGATTCCGCTGAATTTACTTTTGGAGATGTCGCCGGTAATGATGTTTTGAAGTACTTTATGATCCATACCTGCGCCATTGTCGATGACTTCGATGATCAGCGTATCGTTTTCCGTTTTTGTGTTAATATTGATCATCCCCTGGCTCTCCACATTTTCAAAGCCATGGATAATCGCATTCTCAACAATGGGTTGAAGAATAAATCTCAGAACCTCACAGTCCTTTGTATCTTCTTCGATGGAATATTCAATATTGAAAATATCACCATACCTGTATTTTTGAATTTTTGCGTAGTTGCTTACACTTTCCAATTCTTCTGAAAGGGATACGGTTGTGGACTTTTTGGAAATATTGTATTTTAACAGGTTAATCAGGGCTGTGGTCATATCACTGATGGTGCTTACATTTTGAATGACAGCAAGCCACTTGATGGAATCCAGCGTATTATACAGAAAGTGCGGATTGATCTGGGCCTGAAGAATCTGGAATTCCATGTCGGATTTCTTCTTTTGTTCCTCCAGCAGACTGTCGATCGAGATCTTGAGCTTTTCAACCATGTGGTTGAAGGAGTGGCTGAGCTCACCCAATTCATCCTTGCTGTGTATGGAGGCTCTTGCAGCTAGATTTCCGTTTTCCACCAGTTTGAACTTCATGTTCAGTTCCTTGATAGGATTCGTTAAGGCTGAAGACAATGCAAGGGAAGCTGCAAAGCAAATGAATAAGAAAACGAAAAACACATAAACTGCAGTTTTCTCAAGCATATTTGTTTCTCTGTGAATTTTTTGTGAGGAGATAATTCTTATTGCTTTCCAATTCGTATATTCTACTGTGTTGGAGATTATTATACTGTCATTTCCGAAGACTTTACCATTGATCTGAGCTTTTTTTTCGGTCATCACAACAGGATAGTTCTTTATGACATCATCCAGAATGACATTGGGATAAGTAAAAATGGTTTCTGCATTAGGGCTGACAACAAGAACTTTTTCATCATTCTCAATTGAAGAAATGGTAAACATCTCCTTAAGAAGGTCATAGTCAATATCGATAATGATGGCCCCCAGGATTTTACTGCTCTCTAGGTCAAATATCGGTCGAATATAAGAAATTACGTTGGACTTCAAGGCAGGGTGATAGGTAACATTGTGAATACCTGTAAAATACTCTTCAGCTTTATCACCATTATCAACATAGGAGGCATAGAGGCTTTTTAACTCGGACTCCTTTACACCCCAGTTGCTAGTATAAAAGTTACCTTTGGGGCTTATGACATAAATACCTTTGATGTAACCTTGTACGCTGATGATGTTCTGAAGCATCGTGCTGATTTTGTTTTGTCCGACGATATAATCAGCGCTGTTTGGTAAATAAGGTTTGTGAAGTTCTTCTGATAGTTCATTGTTGGCTCCGAGCTGTGTTCCTGTACTTGCAATAAGCTTGAGAACGAATTCCATGCTTTGTTTTGTTTTATCTGAAGCTTTAACAGCATTCTGGGTTTCGTTGTTCTTCAGTGTCTGAAACAGCAAAAAGTAAACAGCCATGCTGATTACTACAAGTGAAAGCATGGTTAAGGAGAATATATAAGCGAAAATTTTGATTCTGATGGTTGATTTAAACATAATTTTTCTCCAATATGAAAAGATTACAAAAGAATTGACAAATACTATATGCTATAATATATACTTATTAATTAACATAATAATTCACAAATCCATTGGTTATGTGGAACTGTCTTCTAGGCCAGGTTGAATCAACGAAATAAATAATTTAACATAACATATTATAGCATTCGGTCAGAGAAATAAAATAGAAAAAATTTTTACAATTTATTATGGGTGTGGTGAATATGAAAAAAGTATTGATAGCCGATGATGAGTTTCTTGTAAGGCTTGGTCTGAAGACCACCATCGATTGGGAGGAAAATGGCTTTTTGATTGTGGGGGAAGCTAAGAATGGAAAGGAAGCAGTTGAATTATTTGAAAAATTCTATCCTGACATTCTTTTAACCGATATCAGAATGCCCGTCATAGATGGCTTGGAATTGATTCAAATTCTGAAAGAGAAGAAAAGTACTCTCAAGGCTGTTATCTTAAGCCATTATGATGACTTTAACTATGCAAGGGAGGCAATCAAGCTTGGGGCTTCGGAGTATATTCTAAAATCTGATTTGTCTTCGGAAAATCTTTTAGCAGTGCTGAGAAAACTATCCAGCGAGCTTGATTCCTCTGCAGAGAGCTTACGGTTAAACAAAACGGACGATTTGCCGCATAATAATGAGGAATTCTTAGAAAGACTCTTAGAGAAGATCACTGATGGAAGTGTGAATTCCAAACAGGATTTGAATAGTTGTATTGGGAAATACGAGCACTTATTCAGATATGATTCTTTTGCCTTTATTTATGGAGTTATGGAGGATATTCAAAGCACAAGCCCTGATAGGGGGGAGGAACTGTTTGACAGGAATATACGAAACATCGCTGAACAGGTATTTGAAGGCAAGGAATTGATTTGTAAATTAAGTATTCACAAGAATATTGTTACAGGCATGGTTAATCTTCCGGGCTCCGCTTGCAAGGAAGATACAATTGAAAGCCTGCATAATACATGCCTAGTGCTAAAGAAATATATAAAGCAGTTTTTAGACATCGAGATCAGTATAGGGATGAGTGATATCAGCCCATCGAAGGATCGTTTGCTCGACTTGTTTCAACAGGCCAAAGCTGCGCATAGATACTGCTTTTTTGAAGAGTCTGGTATTGTTGACTTCCGTGAGGAAATGCTCATAAAAAAAGGCAGTTGTCCGGGCATAAATCTTGAAATATTAACGAGATATGTTAAGACACGCGAAGCT
This sequence comes from Clostridia bacterium, assembly GCA_026418695.1. GTDB lineage: Bacteria > Bacillota > Clostridia > Acetivibrionales > JAFADI01 > SKW158. The sequence continues at coordinate 14,017 of JAOAAU010000038.1, read as the reverse complement.
AATAAAATAAACTTATATATTGATGAAGTATTTGATGAGCTTTTCAGACTAAAACAGGTTGAGTATGTTAAAGATGTATTTATTGACTTTCTGAGCTATGCGAAAATCATAGCAAAAGAGCTTAATCTTAAAAATGGGCCGGCTTTGAGTGAAATAAAGTTCAGTTATAGTAACTTTGATAATTTATACAGCTTCCATGCTGTAAAGAAATACCTGATGGATATCTTTTGTACCATGGTGGATTATACTGGAGAGAGCAAGTCCAATAGTTATTCTTTTATAATAAATAAAAGTGTAGAATTCGTTAAACAGAATTACCATAAGAACATTGCTTTGGCTGATGCAGCAGAGTATGTAGAAATAAGCAAGAGTTATCTGAGCCTTCTGTTCAAGCAGGAAACTGGGATCAATTTTACTGCGTTTTTAACAAACTATAGAGTTGAAATGGCGAAGAAGCTTTTGATTTCATCAAATCACAAAATATATGAAATCGCTGAGAAGGTTGGCTTCGAGAACCCTTATTATTTCAGTAAGGTGTTTAGGGATATAGCCGGAATGACTTGCAAGGACTATAAGAAAAACTACTATTTGAAACAAAGCTATGACTCCGATTTTACGTGATCTTAAGCGTCGGAATAATAGATGAAACCAATCCACCTCCTATGTGCAGACAAAAGAGGTGGATTATCAATTTTACAGGATTTATATTGAGTGCAAGTAATAATTCCTGATTACCCTCAAGCAAACTGCGCGAATTTCATTGATAGTTCCCTTGATATGTCTTAGCTATAAAATGGTTATAGATATATGGACATTATATATAATGAATTTTGAGGCATCACCATAAAAAAATACAAAAATTTATAATTTAATATAAAGAATCATAAAAATTTTCTAAAAACAGTAACTTGTTTTCTTAAAGAAATCCAGTCTATCGATGCATTAAGGTTTTTCGTTTTTTACTATCCATGCAAATTTATAAAAAATCAAAAACATGTTTATTTTTTCGAGTAGGGTATTGGTTTAGAATGAAAATGTACTAAAAACACCGACGCAGTTTTTCAGATATGCAGTGCCGGCAGCTATCCGAAAGCAGACGGGGTACGGAAGAGCTAAAAAATAACGTATTAATTATCTACTCTAACACTTTACAGGAGGAGAAATTATGAATTTCAAAAGCGGTTTTAAAAGGCTATCTGCTGTGGCTGTAGCGATGTCTATGGTATTGTCATTAGCAGCTTGCGGCGGAACAAAGGAAGCTCCAAAAGCAGAGGGCGAGCAGGCAGCGAAGACTTCAGAAGCAGCTAAGACTTCAGAAACAGGTGCAGCAAAAGACTTTAGCTGGGAGATGGCAAAAGGATCAAAAGTAAAGATCTTAATGGCTCAGCATTCAATCGCAGAAGCTATGGTTAAGAAAATTCCTGAGTTCGAAGCAAAGACAGGAATAAAGGTAGAGTATTCTATTACTCCTGAAGAAAACTATTTTGACAAGGTGACTACCTCATTGAACAGCAAATCAGGTGATCCTGATATATTCATGACCGGCGCTTATATGTTATGGGAATATGCCCCAGCAGGATTCATTGAGGATCTTACACCATATCTTAACGATGCCAAAAAGACATCCGCTGAGTATGATGTTAAAGACATTTATGAAGGCCCGTTAGGAGCTATGAGATGGGATTTGGTTCCTGGACATGCTGTTGGAACCGGACCGCAATGGGGACTTCCTCAGGCATTTGAATTATATTCATTAGCATATAACAAGAGAATATTCAAGGAAAAAGGACTGACTCCTCCTAAGACTATGGATGAATTGCTTGTACTTTGTGAAAAGCTCAAGGAATTCGGCGGCAAGGGAACTTATCCATTGGCGATCCGTGGATCCAGAAGCTGGGGAACGATACACCCTGCATACATGAGCACCTATGAAAACTATGGTGCGAAAGACTTTACAATCGAAAACGGCAAGCTGGTTTCACAGGTTAATTCAAAAGAATCCGTTGCTATGAATGAAATGTGGGTTAAACTCATCAAAACCGGCGGAGCACCTTCATGGTCAAGCTACACATGGTATCAGGCAGGCGCAGACTTAGGCGCAGGAAAAGCTGCTATGCTATGGGATGCAGATAACAACGGTATTCAGCAGAACTGGCCCGGAGCTTCTAAAGAAGCTGGAAACATCGCATGGGTGCCACAGCCACTTCCTCAGGGAGCAACAAAGAACAACTCTAACCTCTGGACTTGGGGTATAGCAATGAACAAGGCTTCCAAAAACAAAGATGCTGCGTGGCTCTTTATGCAGTACTTTACTGGTAAGGACTATCTCGCTTACGGATCTATAGAAGGTAATGCAGTAGACCCTGTACGTGCAAGCGTTTGGGAAAATCCAAAGTTCAAAGAAAAGCTATCCAAGCAAGAAGGTTATGCTGAAACATTCAAAGCAACAGTGGACAACACAAGAATTCTCTTTACTCCGGAACCACACTTCTTTGAAGCTACAACTGAATGGTCTGCTACATTGCAGGATATCGTTGCAGGAAAGTACAAATCCGTTCAAGAAGGTATGGATGCATTAAAGAAGAAAACGGATGAAGCAGTAAAAGATGTTGAAGTAAAATAAAATAGGCTAACTATTATTGTTCTTAAAGTTCAAGGAGGAGAGAATCCTCCTTGAACTTTAAATCTAACAGGAGGTTAAAATCGTGGGTATTCAGACAAAAATCTCACAACCTAATACAGCAGATACCAAACAAGATAAATACACAAAAATACCTTTTTTGGTCAAAGCCAGACCATACCTCATTATGGCTCCTTCACTACTCTTAACGATCGGTATTATGTATCCGTTCATAGCCGCGATATTCTATTCACTGACCAATTACTCATTCAGGTCCACAAGTTACAAGTTTATCGGCTTGGACAACTGGATCAAGATGTTTACAAACTATGATTTCTGGCATGCGGTGTTTGTTACGGGTTTATACGCCATCAGTACTACCGGAACAGAAATGGTTATTGGTTTAGGAATAGCGCTTCTGCTAAGCAAAGACACCCGATTTACCAAGATTCTGAAAGTGGTTCTTATTTTCCCGTTAATGGTAGCCCCGGTTATTGCAACGCTCATCTGGCAGCTTATGACGAACAATTCCGTAGGTATTATTGAGAAGTTCCTAAATATCTTTGGTGTATATAATTTCCCGTGGTCATCATCACCTAAAACAGCACTTTTAACGGCGACCTTGATTGATATATGGGTCTACGCTCCTTTCGTTATCATACTGATTGTCGCAGGAGTACAGTCCCTTCCAAAATCACCTTTTGAAGCAGCACAAGTGGATGGCGCTTCAGCATGGTTTACATTCAAAACATTAAAATTACCTTTGCTTCTTCCATTTATGTATATTGCACTGATTTTCAGATTAATGGCGTCCATACAAGAATTCGGCATCATTTTTGCACTTACCAAGGGAGGGCCTGGAGACACTCTGATGAACCTTTCCATCTCGGCCTATACAAAAGGCTTCCAATTCATGAAGTTTGGTGAATCTCTGCCTTATATACTATTCTTATGGCTTATAGTAAATCTAGTAAGCAAATTCTTGGTTGGAAAATGGTTATTAGTGCAAAAACAGGCGGCCGGTCACTAAAGGAGGATACTCATGAACACGAAAAAACTATCGCTTTTAACTGAGATTGGAAGAAATGCAATCTTAGCATTATGGGCCATATTTGCACTCTTTCCCTTGTTCTGGATGGTGCTGATTACTTTTAAACATGATGCAGAAATGTATACGACAACATTCATATTTACCCCAACCTTGGAAAACTATAAAGCAGTTCTTATAAATACAAATTACTTTAAAGCCTTTTTTGACAACATCATTGTCAGCGGCGGCGCTGTATTGGTTTCTGTACTGGTAGGTGTCCCCGCGGCGTATGCACTTGCCCGTTATAACTTTAAAAAGAAGGAAGATTTGGCTTTTCAGATATTATCCTTCAAGTTTGCTCCAGAAATACTGGTTATCTTACCACTTTTCATGATTTATCAGAAGATTCGTCTCTTCGATACACACATAGGCTTGATTTGGGTATATCAGCTTATCACAATGCCTTTATTAATCTGGGTTGTCAGAGGATACTTTGAAGATATCAATGTAGAAATTGAGCACGCTGCCCAATTGGATGGCTACTCATGGTATCATGTTTTTCTTAAGATATTATTGCCTTTAATTAAACCCGGACTTGTTGCAGCAGCCTTGCTATCTTTCATCTTTGCCTGGAACAGCTTTACTTTCCCGCTTCTCCTTAGTGCATTCAAGGTTGAAACAGTTACAGTTTCGGTATTGAAATATCTTGCGTCAGACACAGTCCATTATGGACAGATGGCAGTTGCAGCTTCGGTATCTGCGTTACCTGAAGTAATACTTGCGCTAATCATCCAGAAACATCTCGTTAGGGGCTTAAGCTTCGGGGCAGTTAAAGGATAAGGAGAGATAATTATGGCACGCATCGAACTATGTAATATAACTAAAAAGTTTAAAAAAGTAACAGCATTGGACAATATTAATATTGATGTCAAGGATAAGGAGTTTTTTGTACTCTTCGGACCTGCCGGTGCAGGCAAAACCACCATTTTGAAAACCATTGCCGGCATAGAATTCCCTGATGAAGGCCATGTGAAGATTGACGGCAAAATCGTCAACCTGGTGGAACCTGCGAAAAGGAATGTATCCATGGTATTTGAAAACTATGCATTGTATCCCCATATTTCTGTTTTCGATAATATTGCTTCCCCGATGAGAAGTCCTTTATATAAAAAGGATGAGGAGACTGTAAAAAAAGAAGTTTACCGTGTTGCCTCCATGATGAAAATCGATCACTTGATGGAAAGGCTCCCAAGCCAGTTAAGCAACGGTCAGAGACAGCGTGTTGCTTTGGGAAGATGTCTTGTAAGAGAACCGAATGTGTTCCTCATGGATGAACCGATTGCACATCTTGATGCAAAAATGAGACATTTTATGAGGTCCGAGCTGAAAGAAATGCAGTCAAGCTTTAATACCACCACGATCTATGTTACCCATGATTATATGGAAGCAATGAGTCTCGGAGACAGAATCGCAATCATCAATGAAGGCAAGATTGAACAGATCGGATCAAGCGATGAGGTATATTATACTCCGGCAAATGAATTCGTGGCCAAACTTCTTGGCGAACCAGAAATAAACATTTTCCCCGCTGAACTTGAAATGGACGGCAGAGGCCTTAAAGTCAGGATGCTCGGACAAGAGAATCTGATTGATATTTGTGATGATGTTGCAAAGGTGCTGAATAAAAAAGGCTCTGGAAAACTTGACGTGGGTATCCGTGGCAATGATGTGAAATTCAGCTTTGAAAAGATAGACGACAATTACCTCAAGGGAACCGTGTATATTGTAGAACCTATTGGTAACAAGACTGTTTTAACTGTAAGCATTAACAAGCAGCTGATCAGAATCATCGCACCGAATGACTTTAGAGCAGAAATGGATTCCAGTATATACATCAAATTCAACATGGACAATGCAATGTTCTTTAATGGTGAGGATAAGACCTTTATCATACGTCACAATCAAGATCATTATTTAAGAAGGTGATATCATGGCGAAACTAACCCTTAAAAACGTTTTTAAAAGATATGACAATTCCGGTAAAAAGAAAGTAAAGAACGATTATGCAGTCAAGGAGCTGTCCTTTGAATGTGTCGATGGCGAATTCGTGGGTATCCTGGGACCTTCCGGCTGCGGGAAGACTACAACACTAAGAATGATCGCAGGACTTGAAGATATAACAGGCGGAGATATTTGTATCGGAGAAAGCAGGGTAAATGACCTTCCTCCCAAGGACAGACATATCGGGCTAGCCTTTGAGGATTATGCATTATATCCGCCCCTTACAGTATACGATAATATCGCATTCAACCTGAGAGCTAAAAATGTAAGCGAGAGTGAAATACAAAAGGAAATCTCCAGAATAGCTCCTCTGCTGAAGGTGGATGACATTCTTGAGTATAAACCGGTTGCCTTAAGCGGCGGACAGAAGCAGCGTGTGAATATCGCAAGAGCAATCGTCAGAAAGCCTAAGCTTCTGCTTCTTGATGAACCCCTTTCACACCTTGACGGTAAAATGAGGCAGGTCTTAAGAACTGAGATAAAAAGACTTCACAAGGAAATCAAGTGCACCACCATCATTGTTACACACGACCAGCTGGAAGCCATGTCCCTGGCTGACAGGATCGTAATAATGAAGGATGGTCAGCTTCAGCAGTTTGGTACTCCCCTTGAGGTTTACGATGATCCGGTGAACGAATTTGTTGCAGGCTTTATCGGTGAACCGCCAATGAACATCATGACAGTAAAGATATCCAAGCAGGAGGGAGAGTTCTTCTTTGATTTTGCCAACAGCGATGTCAGAATCAGTGTTCCAAAGAGATATTATCCCGTAGTGAAGGAAGGCATGTCTGTAAGGCTTGGAGTAAGGCCAACCGACGTTCTTATAGGAGATGAAAACAGTAAAGGCTCCAAGGTTAAAGTGGCAGTATTCGAAAATCTGGGGGAAGAAAGAAGAGTCAGCATAAGGGTAGGCGACGAATACTTGAATCTGACAACAGCAGAAGAAATAAGGTACAAGGCCGGTGACACGATCAAGCTTGAGGTTAATGCTGAAAAAACCCATCTGTTTGATATAAATACCGGAGATAGAATTAGAGTTAAATAAAAAAAGCAGAGACAAAACAATTTCTGGCAGGTATCGCTTACGGTAATTCGCGAGTAAACTGTTAAGCGTAAACTTATTATTTATAAAATCAAATTATCATTACAAAAGTGAGGTATGAATTATGTCAAACTTACCGGAAAAAATGAAAGCTTTAGTAGCCTATGGATTGAAGGATTATAGACTGGTTTCCGACTTCCCGACACCGAAAGCAGGTGAAGGAGAAATCGTAGTGAAGGTTGAGGCCTGCGGCGTTTGTGCGGGGGATGTTAAAGCAGAACATGGAGCAGCCATGTTCTGGGGGGGGGAAGGACAGCCAAGCTGGGTTAAACCCCCGTTTGTCCCCGGACATGAGTTTCTTGGCGTAATTGCGGAAATAGGACCGGGTGTGGCCGGCTTCGAGGTCGGTGACAGGGTAGTTTCCGACCAGATTGTACCCTGCTGGGAGTGTAAGTTTTGTAAGACCGGAAGATACTGGATGTGTCAGAAGCATGACATCTATGGCTTCCAGAACAATGTAAACGGAGGAATGGCGGAATACATCAAGTTCCCCAAAGGAGCCCTGGTTTACAAGGTGCCGAAGGAACTCCCTCTGGAAAAGGCAATCCTGATTGAGCCTTATGCTTGTTCCAAGCATGCCGTAGATAGAGGAAACATATCCAATGAGGATGTTGTGGTTTTATCCGGAGCTGGGACTCTTGGTCTGGGAATGGTGGGCGTCATCAAGCTGAAAAACCCAAAGACGCTGGTGGTTCTTGACATGAAAGACGACAGACTGGAATTGGCAAAGAAATTCGGGGCGGACGTAGTGATCAATCCCGGAAAAGAAGATGCAGTGCAGAAGATTATGGATATGACAGACGGTTACGGCTGTGATGTTTATATCGAAGCAACCGGACATCCATCGAGTGTAACCCAAGGGCTTTCCATGATCCGTAAGCTGGGTACTTTTGTAGAATTCAGCGTCTTTTCAGCACCTACAACGGTTGACTGGAGTATCATCGGAGACCGTAAAGAACTGGATATCATGGGCGCTCACTTGAGCCCCTATTGCTATGAACCGGTCATTGAATGGATCACCAACGGGAAACTTCCTACAGAGGGTGTTGTAACGCATAAATTCCCCCTTGATAAATGGAAAGAAGCTTTTGAGATGGCTGGCAAAGGCGACGGTTCTTTGAAAGTGATTCTGGTTCCTTGATTAAAATCATCAAAAATCCACACCCCTTACACCTGTCTAATTCATCTTGTTGATTTTTCAATTATAAGGATGGGGGTAAGGGGTTATTGTTTAAGGGCGTATAGACCCTGCCTCGGACTTTGCATTGGAAAGGATGAACGGTGGAATGAAGCCATTACCCTTTAAAGGAGTGCTGCTTGTCAGCGATATGGATGGTACATTGCTAAACAGTAGCAACAGGATAAGCGATGAGAACAGGAAAGCGATAGAAAATTTTGTCGAGGGTGGAGGTCTTTTCACGATTGCCACCGGACGTTCATCTACGATTCTTGAAAAGTTTCTCAAGGAGCTGCCAGTAAACATACCTGTAATTGTTATTAATGGTGCACAGATTTTTGATTTCAAAAAGAAAGAGGTGCTATTTCGCTGGGCTCTTGAAAAGGATATTGAAAGCACAGTGAGATATCTTTTAGACAGTTACCCATCAGGGCTTGGCATGGAAATTTTTTCTGACGCAGGTGTTTTTGTTGTGCGTGAGAATGAGATCACAGAGGAGCACAGGTCACGGGAGTGTATAATGCCAGGTGCTTTTGAAATTAAAGATATTCCAAAGCCATGGTACAAGGTAGTTCTAGCCTGGGAGAATGAAAAACTCAAATTGATTGAAGCTGGTCTGGAAGGGAAAATGGGTACAGCACATTCTGCCTTTTCTGAGTTGAGATTTCTAGATATAACTCACAAAAACGCATCAAAAGGAATTGCTCTAAGGGAACTTTGCAATATTCTAGGACGCTCATATTCACGGGTAATCGCTGTCGGAGACAATCTCAACGATCTGGAAATGTTTAAAGCTGCGGGAATTGGGATTGCAGTGGAGAATGCCCATGAGGAATTGAAGAAACATGCCGCCTTTTGTACCAATCACCATGACCAACATGCAATTGCAGAAATCATACGGTGGATCGAAGAGAAATCTGATGAAGAGGTTGAAGACGATTAAAGAAGAGTTGAAATACATCAGGGGGTGTAATAATGATAAAACTATTGAAACCAGGTCATTTTAAAAAGGTTTATAGTATCAGAATACAGCTTGTTACAGCATTCCTTACAATGATCATACCTATTACAGTTCTTGGCTATATTTCGCAGAAACTTACATCCGACAGCATGGAAACCTTTTCATCTAAATCCAGTCTTCAGACAATCGAGCAAGTGAGTAAGAACCTTAAGCTTGTCTTTGAGCTTTCTGAAGAGACATATACAAAGCTCTATTCAAATTCAGCTATTCTTAGCTATCTAAAGGGTGATTCAGAAGCGGGTGATTTTGAAAAAAGTGAAAAAAAGAGGCAGATTGAGCAGCTTCTATCGACAGAGGCCTATACAAACAAGTTTGTTTCCGGTATAACAATATATTCGGAAACTGGAGGAATTGTAGGTATTCAAAACATATCAGCGGATGCACCAAAAGACTCTTTGAAGACTGCAACCTGGTACAAAAATGCATTGAAGGCAGATGGAAAAGCCTCATGGATAGGTAGGCACGAAGAACTTGACAGAATGGCAGGAGATAATTCAGCGAAAAAATATGCGATGTCTTATGCCGGAGCCCTTAAGGATATATCTTCAAAGACGGTAGGCGTACTAATGCTGGACCTTGATAACGAGTTTCTTGAAGAGACCTTGAAATCCATTCATCTGGGAAGTGGCAGTGAGGTGCATATTATAAGTCCTGATGGAAGAGATATATCTTCCGTGCAGGATCAGGCAACCAAGAAATATATGATCAAAGACAGTGCAGAGGATGGCAAAGCTTCCATTGGTGGACAAGAATTCTATGAAAAGATCCGAAGAAGTTCAAATAATAACGGATCAGAGTATGTAATCCATAACAGTATGGATTACCTTATGACCTTCCAGAAAATTGGTGAATCAGGATACACGCTGATTGGCTTGGTTCCTAGGGTTCAGCTGCTTGCTGCGGCAAAGGATATCAATAAATGGACTTTAGTGATGGTGTTTGTTTCAATTCTTACAGCTTTAGGAATCGGACTTTTCATGGCGATGGGGATGGGCAAAACCATTGAGAAGATTATTGGTATTGCAGGCCGGGTCGAAAAAGGTGATCTAACATGTAGTATTTCAACCAAGCGACAGGATGAGTTCGGATTATTAACTTTGAGTATAGGAAACATGATTGTCCGTATGAGAGAACTGATAGAAAGAACCCTTAAGGTGTCACAGAAGGTTACTGAATCGTCAGGTACCGTGGCGGCAACATCACAGGAAGTTTCAGCTTCAGCTATGGAGATATCCAAGTCAATAGAGGAAATTACCAAAGGGTCTGTAGACTTGGCAATGAATGCGGATGAGGGGAGTCAGAAGATGGAGCTTCTTTCAACCAGTATTGAGAATGTATCGAAAAATGCCAAAGAAATAATGAGGATTTCAGAAGACACCGAGTTTCTTGTGAGAAACGGTATGGAAACCATAACAGAGCTAGAACAGAAGACCAGGGAAACCAATGAAATCTCAAAGGCAATCACTTTTGATATTAGACTGCTAGGTGAGCGGAATACCTCTGTAAGGAAAATTGTTAGTGTAATTGATAGTATCGTGGAGCAGACAAGGCTGCTTTCGCTAAACGCTGCTATAGAGGCAGCGCGAGCAGGTGAGATGGGAAAAGGTTTTGCTATTGTAGCAGAGGAAGTACGAAAACTGGCTGAACAATCCATGAATGCGACTAAGGAAATCAGCGGGATCATTACGGATACTCAGGAACAGACAGAAAAAACAGTAAAACAGACCCAAATTACAGAGAAAATCATCGAATCACAAACAAAGTCTGTAAGTGAGACCATTGCTACCTTTAAACAAATTGCAGCGCATATAGAAGTCCTGGCAGGCAGAATTGAAAGAATCATAGGGGAAATAGACGTAATGCAGGAAAACAGCCGAAATACCATTACGGTTATTCACAACGTTTCCTCTGTATCAGAGCAGACTGCAGCAGCATCGGAAGAAATAACGGCGTCAACAGAACAACAGCTTGCAAGCATTGAAGGATTTACCATATCAGCACAGGAACTAAATGAAACTGCGCAGCAGCTATTTAACTTGATCAGTAAATTCAAGATTGGGTAGAACTGAATTCCAACACTATTCTTTAGGAACCATTTTTAAAGTTACAACATACGGCAGAGTTGATTTTATTTCATTACTTCTTTGTAATGGTGTGATTTTTATACCCCAAAATCGGCTCTAAATTGAAATAAGTTAAGAAATAACGCTGCAATTACATAAAAACTCTAGATAAGGGGGGTACAAATGAGCAAATATTTTTTGGGTTTATATGAAAAATCCATGCCCAATTTCCTATCCATAAAAGAAAAATTAACGGAAACAAGAAATGCCGGCTTCGATTTCATGGAGATCAGTATCGATGAGACGGATGAAAAGCTGGATCGGCTGACCTGGAGCCGGGAACAGAGAATGGAGATTGTCAAAGCCATTTGGGAAACAGGCACCAAAATTATGACCATGTGCCTTAGCGGGCATAGAAAATATCCTTTAGGCAGTGAAGATGAGAAGAAAAGGAACATGGGGATGGAGATCATGACTCATGCCATTGATCTTGCTGCGGATATCGGTGTAAGGATCATACAGATTGCAGGATATGACGAATATTATGAACCGTCCAATGAGAACACAAAAAGGCTGTTTTTAGAGAATCTTAAAAAAAGCACGGAAATCGCGGCAAAAAAAGGTGTGATTCTGGCCTTTGAAACAATGGAAACAGAGTTCATGAACACGGTGCAAAAAGCCATGTATTATGTGAACACTGTAAATTCACCTTACCTTCAGGTTTACCCTGATCTTGGGAATATAACCAATGCTGCTTGTCTTTATAAGGGTAAAGTGTCTGAGGATATTGAAAAAGGCAGGGGTCATATTGCAGCAATGCATCTTAAAGAAACCGTACCCGGAAAATATAGGGAAATTCCCTTCGGGACAGGACATGTAGATTTTGAAGAGGGGATAAGAACCGCTGTTGGAATGGGTGTGAACTTGTATGTCGGAGAGTTTTGGTATGTAGGAAATGAAGACTGGCAGACTCAATTGAGGTTTGCCAATGCTTTCTTAAGAGCCAGATTCGAAAACACGATCGGAAAGGATGAGGGAAATGGCAAACTACTATATGGGTATTGATAACGGGGGAACCCTTTGCAAGGCAGTCATCTTTGATGCAAGGGGAACGGAAGTAGCAAGTGCGGCGAGCAAACTGAATATGATTACACCTCAATCCGGGTTCACTGAGCGTGATATGGATGAACTCTGGGAAGCCAACTGCAAGGTGATCAGAGAATCCATTGCTAAAGCCGGAATCAAGGCGGAGGAAATCAAAGGGATTGCCTGCAGCGGCCATGGCAAGGGGTTATACCTTTGGGGCAAGGACGATAAGCCCTGCTATAACGGGATAGTTTCTACGGACGGGCGTGCATGGATGTATCCCGAAAAATGGTATAAGGACGGCACAGCGGACAGGGTTTTTGAAAAAACATTTCAGAAAGTTCTCGCTTGTCAGCCGGTATCACTTCTATGCTGGCTAAAGGACAACCAACCAGAGGTAATTCAAAACATCCAATGGGTTTTCGAGTGTAAGGACTACATTCGATTTAAATTAACGAATCAGGCTTTTGCGGAGGTTACAGACTATTCCGGATCCAACCTGATGAATATTAAGGATGTGTGCTTTGATCGCGAGCTGTTGGCGGAATTCGGACTGGAAGACTTGATGGATGCATTGCCTCCTATCAAATATTCTACGGATTTCTGTGGAGGCGTCAGTAAACAGGCAAGTAAAGATACAGGACTTTTGGAGGGTACACCCGTAGCTGGCGGAATGTTTGATATCGATGCGTGCGCTGTTGCTATGGATATCACAAATGAAGATAATATTGCCGTCATTGCCGGTACATGGAGCATCAATGAATATATTTCAAGAAAGCCCGTTTTGAATAAGACCATCATGATGAATTCCTTGTACTGCATCAGCGGCTACTACCTGATCGAAGAATGCAGCCCGACTTCCGCAGGAAATCATGGGTGGTTTGTAGACATGTTTCTGGCGGAGGAAAAGCAAAAAGCCAGGGAACAGGGGGTTAACGTATTCAAGTATTGCGACGAGCAAGCAGAGAAGGTAACGCCTGAAGAGCAAAATATTATCTTTTTACCCTATATTTTCGGTTCAAACTATGATCCCCAGGCAAAAGCAAGTCTGATCGGCCTTGACAGCCATCATACAAGAGCCCATATTATCAGAGCGGTTTTGGAGGGCATTGCTTTTTGCCACATGGTACACCTTGAAAAGCTTCTGGCCAACAGAGAATCCACAAAGGCAGTCAGACTTGCGGGGGGAGCTGCAACTTCCAGGGTTTGGGCGCAGATATTTGCGGATGTGTTTAAAATCCCTGTTGAGATTGTAGATACCAAGGAGTTGGGAGCGTTAGGGTGTGCTATGGCAGCCGCTGTTGCAGCGGGAGAGTATAAAGACTTGAAGGAAGCTGCTCAGAGCATGGTAAAGATAAAATTCCGTCTGGAACCTAACGCTGCAAATATTCCCGTATACGAAAAGAAGTATGAGCTGTATAAGAAAGTTTCCGGTGCACTGCAAGGCGTATGGAAAGATTTTTAAGGGTTTGAGGGAAAAAATTTATGAGTCTTGAATTGAATGATATAAAAAATGCCATTATCAACGGCCAAACAAACATAGGGATTGAACTGGGCTCGACTCGAATCAAAACAGTTCTGATCGGTGCAGACAATACACCCGTCGCTTCCGGCAGCCATGATTGGGAAAACAGCTATATCAACAACGTTTGGACTTACAGCCTGGAGGACATCTGGAAAGGCGTGCAGAACAGTTATCAGAAAATGGCCGGCAACGTCAGGGATAAATTTGGAGTAGCCCTCCAAACTACCGGATCCATCGGTTTCAGTGGTATGATGCATGGGTATATGGTATTCGATAAGGACGAAAAGCTTTTAACGCCCTTCCGTACCTGGCGCAACAATATCACCGGCCAG
>JAOAAU010000149.1 GCA_026418695.1 Clostridia bacterium | reverse complement strand
GTGCATATTAACCGTAAACAGACCGAATATGTGAGAAAAACATCTTGTTTTCGGATGCAATTTCATTTCCAAAAACAATAAAAACCCCTTGAATTCAAGGAGTTTCCATTGTATTAAAAAGTTAGTTATTATTTGGTGGAGCATAGGGGACTTGAACCCCTGACCCCCACCCTGCCAGTGTGATGCGCTCCCAACTGCGCTAATGCCCCGAAATATTCAATTCATTATACTCTGCAAAATACATTTTAATATGGATGATCCTGTACAGTCAATACTATATTTTAACATCTGCCAGCTTTAATAAACTTCATCTATAGTACTTGTTACAGGAACAATTATTCCCCCTCTTACTACAGGTTCATACATTTAATTAATCGACATAAATAGTCTCCGTACTATAGTCTACCATCACTGCTCTTCCGTCATTTTCTATAAAGTTCACGATGTTCGCCATCATACTGTCCGCATGCCCCGCCTCGTTAGAAACACAGGAGATCCCGATGACTGCATTCTTCCATTTATCATTCAGGTCTACTTCAGCCACAGAAGCATTAAACCGTGACCTGAGCCGCTCCACAATACTTTTTACAATATGCCGCTTTTCCTTCAGAGAGAAAGCTTCATCAATGGATAAAACCACCCTGCATACTCCGATTACCATATTCAACACCTCAAACCAGGGTTTAATACAAATCCTGTAAGAATTCTGTACAATACTTAATCTTTGCCGAATACCCTATTATTATATACTTCCTGCCAAAATAAAACAATAATATCTCCACAGGATTTGATCCTTATTATAAGCGAAGTAATCCCCAAAAATACACGCCCTCCCCCCTATAACCCCATACAAATTGATCATCTGGAAATCAGCATCGTTTATTGATATAATATGAATGATCATTCCTGAATCTGTTCCCCGAAGGAGACAATGATATGCATAGAGTACTGGTGATCGATGATGAAGAGATCATTCTTGAGAATATAAAATTTGTTTTGGAACTGGAGGAATATGAGGTATTAACAGCTTCCAGTGCAGAGGAAGGCATCCGGATTTTTACAGTAGAAGCAAAAAAATTGGATGCGGTTGTCACCGATATGAAAATGCCGCGTCTTTCCGGCATGGATGTGCTTCGAAAAGTAAAGGAAATCATGCCTGAAATGAGTGTAATCATCCTGACCGGGCATGGAGATCTTGAGAATGCCATTCACGCCATGAAAGAAGGCGCTTTTGAATATCTTCGTAAACCGGTCAATGCAGACGATCTTACCATCGCTATTAACAATGCCGTCAATAAGAAAAACCTTCTTCTGGAAAACGCAAGAATGCAGCAGGAAATCCTTGAGCAAAACAGGTATATGAAGGGACTTCAGGACTCCGCACAAAAAATCCTGATGAACATACTCCCCAAACAGTTACCCGATATCCCAGGGTTTCGATGCGCATCCAGGTATAAGAGCTGTGATGCGGTCGGTGGAGATATGTACGAAATTTATGACCTGGGAGATTATATCGGGATCTATGTATCGGATGTTTCCAGCCATGGTATTCTGGCCTCCGTCATCACCATCATCATTAAGAGTTTCCTTCAGAATACCAGTTACAACTATCAGCAAGGAATGATTTTGAAAAGTTTTTCGGAGATTGTTTCCGATTTGAATAACGAGTTGATTCTGAATACCGCCCAGAATGTTTTCGCAACTATGTTTGTGGCCTTTATTGAAAAGAAAACAAAAATGCTTTACTATATTTCCGCAGGACATATCCCGCAATACCTCTTCAATGAGGATAGAGTTCTGCCGTTGAAATCAACCGGCGCCATTCTGGGTGTTTTTGAGGATGAGCCTTTCCCGTCGGGTGAAGTACAATTAATGCCCGGCGATAAACTATTACTGTTTACAGACGGCATTACGGAAGCCTCTTCCGGGGGGCAAATGTTCGGTAATGACAACATTTTGTCCATGATCGAAAAGCATAAATCTATTCCTATAGATTCATTGCTAAATAATATATTTGAATCTGTGACGGACTTTTGCGGCGGAGATTTTCAAGACGATCTTACCCTGCTGGGTTTGGAAGTAATGGAATAGTTTTATTGAATCGCGGTTTAAATGGAGGCAGCCATGAAGCATAAAAGTTACAATAATCGCAAGCAGTCCGGTGAACTGTTGGACAGTATCCTTAACGGTTCTACGGAGTATGCCATTATTGCAACCGATCTGAATGACATCATTATTTTGTGGAATAAAGGTGCAGAGCTGATTTACGGATATCCCTCCGAAGAAATGGTTGGTAAACAGACCCCGGTGGACCTTCATTTGAAGAATACCATTGACAATGATATTTTATTCCTGGCTGAAAACAACTTCCGCTCCAGCATTTTTGACCATGAGATGAACGCTGTTAGAAAAGACGGAACAACAGTGCCGGTCTCCGTAACCGTCACCCCCAGGTTAAACAAGCATAAAGAAATCATTGGTTTTCTCATCATCGCAAGGGACATTACGAACATTAAAATTCAGGAAGTATACAGGGATGTGCTGCTTGAAATCTCCTATGCCGTCAATGTTTCTCCTGATATTGATACTCTTTGCCGATCTGTCGTAAATGTTATCAGCAAGCTCTTGGAAATCCGAGTCATGTTTATCTGCTTGTTTGATTATCAAAATGATGAGTTTAACATCGCCGCCCAAACCGGTTTGTGCAGCAACTATTGTGCTCATTCCTGCAAATATATTCAAGAAGATCAGGTCATTCCTCCGGAATTAACGGACTGCTACCTCACGTATACTCAACTTACCATTAATTCAGGCAAAATGGAGAATCATGCTATCAAAGATTTTATTGCGGATAGAAATGCAGAATGGCTGGAAAACGCAGCCTTGATCCACATTCCGCTGCTTTCGGATACAGCGCTGCTGGGAATTGTTCATATTGCAGTTCCATCAAAGCAAAGGGAATTCTTTTTAACGGAAACCCAGATCCTAAGCTTAGTGGCCAATGAGATCACTTCCGGGATTCAGCGAAAACGTCTGGTAGAAGAAATAAAGCAGTATGCCGATAACCTTGAAAAGATGGTACAGGTACGTACAGACCAGCTTCGTGAAAAGGATGCGCAGCTTGTACAATCCGGAAAGCTTGCAACTTTGGGTGAAATGGCTGCCGGAATTGCCCATGAAATGAACCAGCCTCTTGGCAGTATTAATCTGATGGCCCAGGGTTTACTGATGGCAAAGGAACGAAACAAACTTTCCGACAGCCTTTTGGATGAGAAACTTAGTTCTATCGTTGAACAGGTAGATCGAATCAATAAACTGATTTCTCATTTACGGACCTTTGCAAGACAATCCATCCAGGAAAAACAGGAGGTTTGTATCAATAACCCGATTACGGATGCCTTCAAGCTGGTTGGTCAGCAGTTATACGACCGAAATATCAACGTCTATCTCGAGCTTGGACAGGATTTGCCTCTAGTTCTGGCAGAGCATAATAAACTGGAGCAGGTCTTTTTGAACCTCTTCGGCAACGCCAGAGATGCTCTGGATGAGTTTGAAACCTTAGTCAATCAATTGAAGACGGAAACCGAAGTTTCTGGTTGGGTTCAATCATGGGAAAAGAAACTCACCGTAAAAACCTATCAGGAATACAACCAGGTGGTTATAGAAATATTAGATACCGGAACCGGAATTCCATCTACCGTGATCCATCGAATATTCGAGCCCTTCTTTACAACCAAGGAAGTCGGTAAAGGCACCGGTTTGGGGCTTTCCATCACCTACGGTATCGTCAAGGAATTCGATGGAACCATCGATGTAGTATCTGAAGAAATGAAAGGCTGTAAATTTATCATCAAGTTTCCGATTTGCGGAAAATAATGAAAGGGTGTAACCATTGCCATTTGACGGAATTGTAACCAAGTGTGTGGCTGTCGAACTCAGCGAAGCCCTTGCTGGCGGACGTATAGAAAAAATATTTCAGCCTGAACCTGATGAAATCCTTATTAACATCAGAGCAAAAGGCCAGAACTTGAAGCTTTTGATGAGCGCCAGTCCCAGCTATCCAAGAATGCATGTGACCTCAACATCCAAGGAAAACCCTGCGGTTCCTCCTGTTTTTTGCATGCTGCTGAGAAAACACATTTCCGGCGGTAGGATTACAGGTGTTGAGTTTAACGATTTCGAGCGCCTCATCGGTCTCTGTATCGAGGCCACCAATGAACTGGGAGATCTCACTTATAAAAAGCTGATCATAGAAATCATGGGACGTCATAGTAATATTATTTTACTAAATCATGAGAATAAAATTCTCGACTCCATCAAACACGTAGACCGGGATGTCAGCAGCGTTCGTGAGGTCATGCCGGCCAGGCCGTATTTACCGCCTCCATCCCAGGACAAGTTGAATCCTGAAACGGTCGATGTGGATCATTTGTTTGACCCTTCAAGCCTTCTTGAGGGAGGCAATGTTGAAGGCTTCCTTCTGAATTCTCTCAAAGGCTTCAGTCCGTTGCTTTGCAGGGAAGTTTGTTTCCGTGCCGGTGTAGAAGGAAAAGCCCCGGTCAGTTCTCTTAAGGAGGAAAACCTTACTATACTGAAAAATGTGTTGAAGTCCATGATTCAAGAAATCAAGGATAGTGCCTTTACCCCCTGCATCATCTACAGTGATAAGAATTTAGAAGCACCCTTTGATTTCCACTGTCTGACCATGCAGCAGTATACAGCGGTCAAGCAGTTCTCCTCCATCAGTGATGTTCTTGATGCTTTTTATGCGTCCAAGGATAGAACTGAAAGGCTGAAACATAAAAAAGCAGACCTGTTGAAGGTTCTTGGCAATAGTATCGACCGCTGCAATAAAAAAATCACACTTCAGCAGGAAAAACTCAGAGATGTGGCGGACAGGGAAAAGTTAAAGCTTTTCGGAGAGCTCATCACAGCAAACATCTATTGCATTCCGAAAAACACAAAATCCGTCTCCCTGATGAATTATTACAGTGAGAACAACGATTATATCGATGTTCCTCTGGATGAAGACCTGACGCCTCAGGAAAATGCCCAACGGTATTTTAAAAAGTATTCAAAGGCCAAAAATGCTTTCACCCACACCAGCAAGCAGCTTGAAGACAGTTTTGCTGAACTTGAGTATCTTGAAAGTGTGCTTCAGCTTCTTGAAAACTGTACTACTTTGCCGGATATCAGTGAGATCCGGCTGGAACTTGCCGAGCAGGGCTATGTGTCCCAAAACCGGAAGGCTGCTTCCAAAAAACAGAATAAAGTCTCTGCCCCCCTGCATTTCAAATCAACAGACGGTTTGGACATCTTTATAGGAAAGAATAACAAACAGAATGATCAATTGACACTAAAGACCGCTTCCTCCAATGACATTTGGCTTCACACCAAAGATATTCCCGGTTCCCATGTGATTATCAAAAAGCTTCAACAGGAGATTCCGGATTCAACCCTTCTGGAGGCGGCCATGCTGGCGGCATACTACAGCAAAGCCAAACAATCCTCGAATGTCGCAGTTGATTATACCACCGTAAAGAATGTAAAAAAGCCTGGCGGAGCAAAGCCCGGCATGGTGAACTATGAAAATTACAAGACGATTATAGTGACTCCGGATGAGTCAAAAATTAAAGATTTATCCAAGTAAACCGATGATTTTTTATTTATAAACCAGAAGGGGCAGTAATAATTCAGTATCTTTGTACCGAATTATTACTGCCCCTTCTCTATTCAAATTAGTGTTTTTATGGCACTTTCAGTTTAACTGCGTTTCCAGCGATTTTTCGATCTCCAAATACAGCTGTTATACTGAAGTAGTAGGTTTCACCAGATTCAATCTCTCCGCCGAAGTCTCCCCCGTTATATCCGTCTCCAGCTTGAACAGTACAGGATGTTTTGTTCTGGTCTGTAAAGAATGTCTGGTACCCATCATTCGGATAGCGCGGGCTGGAGTTATACTTGGAAACAACCACCTTATAGTAATTAAAGTTCTTCCCGCTGATCGCATTCCACCGGATTACAACTTTTCCGTCTACTACTTCCGCCTTCACTTGCGGCTTATCATAATTTGATGCAGGTTCTTCTGTTCTTCCGGGATAAGTAAGCTGTACTACATTGCCGGGGAGCTTAATATCGTTGTAGACTGCTGTAACACTGAAATAATACTTGCATCCCGGTGTAAGGTACTCGCCGAAGTCTCCTCCCTTATAGGCTTCCCGGTTATCCACCACAGCCTGGGTTGTATCGCTGTCTGATATCACATATAAATATCCATCTTCCGGATACCTTGGATACGGATTATTTTTAGAGACTACCACTTTATAGTATTGGAACCTTTGATCGTGAACTGCCTGCCATCGAACAACAACTTTACCGTTTTCAACAGCCGCTGTAACACTTGGAATCGCATAAGGAACCGAATTTCTTTCATCCTCCATCGGAACTGTTGAATTATCTGACTTTGAATCCTGATCGTATGTAACCTTTTCTTCATTGGTATTCATCACATTATATAAAAGTACCGCTGCTTCTGCCCTGGTAAGAATACCCTGAGGGTTAAAGGCTTTTGCACTGCTGTTGGATAAGGTACTCCCTTTCATAATCCCATGCTTTACAGCAATTGTAACATACCGCTTCAGATTTGAAGAAATACCGTCTTTGTCAACAAAGGCATTCAGCTTGGATTCGTCTGAGGCCTCATTCTCAAGCTTTAAAGCCTTCACAAGTCCAACAGCCATATCTTCGCGAACAGCCATGGCAGCCGGTTTAAACAGGTCTCCCGAGGCAGTTCTAAAACCGGTAAGATAGAATTTAGCTGACTCAACATACTTAAATGCCCAGTCTTCCTTTGGAACATCTCTGAAAGTTCCGTTTTCAGAGCTTTTTAAAGGAAGGTTCAAGGCCAGTACCATGATTTTCGCAAACTCTGCTCTCGAAACAGGATGATCGGGTTTGAATGTATGATCCGAATAACCCGAAAGTATCTGTCTTTCAGTCATCGCTGATACTGCCTCAAACGCCCAATGATCCGTCGATACGTCTGTAAAGCGTTGTGAACGGTTCACTTGTGCAAAGGAACTATTGGTGATCAGCAACACAGTTGTAAGAATCAACGAAACTACTTTAGAAATTGACTTTAACCTCATGATGATCCCCCCACTTTTTTCGAAACTTTGTGACATAATTCATCATTCAACAAAATTATATGCTAAAGATTATGCAAATTTTGTTGGTTTTTCTGCACTTTAATTATATCTTCCAATAAAAGTAAAGGATATAGTCCCTCCCTCCCACTTTCACGCCTACTTTTCTAGGTCTATCCGACTAGAATCCCCTTGCTATTTTCCGGTAGTTCATGTATACTTTCCGCAAGGGAATTGACTTTAGTTCCAGCAAGTACCATCCCTTAACCCACAGAATCTTTAATCATAAAGCAATTTGATTTGCTGATTTCATAAAGGAGGCTGTAACCATGCTATCTCAAAAAGTTGTCACCAATGTGAGTAAAGGCTCCATGATCAGAGCAATGTTTGAAGAAGGCGCAAAACTTAAAAAAATTCACGGGGCAGACAAGGTTTATGATTTTTCTATCGGAAACCCGGATGTGGAACCACCGAAGGAAGTCATTGAAGCTTTCAAAAAATATATTCAGGAACCGGATATTCATAAATACATGAGCAATGCCGGCTTTGACGATGTAAGAGCCAGAATCGCCGGCAAAATTCAGGAAGAGACCGGTATATCCATAGGTCACAACAATATTGTCATGACCTGCGGTGCCGCTGGTG
Organism: Clostridia bacterium; assembly: GCA_026418695.1. GTDB lineage: Bacteria > Bacillota > Clostridia > Acetivibrionales > JAFADI01 > SKW158. The sequence goes on along the minus strand of JAOAAU010000149.1, from coordinate 23,486 downwards.
GTCTCAATGTCGTATTCAAGACCATCCTGAATCCTGATGAAGAAGTCATTGTATTTGCTCCCTTTTTCGTAGAGTACCTGACCTACATAGATAATTTCGGCGGCAAACCGGTCGTCGTTCAGTCTGATACCAATAACTTCGAGCCTAAGGCTGAAGAACTGAAAAAATTTATTACTCCGAAGACCAAGGCGATTATTATCAATTCTCCGAATAACCCGACAGGAGTTATCTACAAGGAAGAAACCTTAAAAGAGATTGCAAAAGTTCTGGAAGAAAAGGAACAGGAATATAACACAACAATTTTTGTTTTATCCGATGAGCCCTACAATAAATTGGTTTATGACGTCGTCAAACTGCCCAGCGTGTTGAAGATTTTTAAAAATGCCATCATTATCAATTCTTATAGCAAATCCCTGGCGCTTCCAGGCGAACGTATCGGCTACATCGCTGCCAATCCGGCGATCCAGGATATTGAAATGCTGATGAATGGGTTGATATACTGCAACCGAGTTTTGGGCTTTGTAAATGCCCCATCTCTTATTCAAAAGGTAGTTGCGTCCTCTGTGGATGCTGTTGTTGATCCGGATATATACAAGCAGCGGCGTGATCTTTTATACAATCATCTTACCAAACTTGGTTTCTCCTGTGTAAAACCGGAGGGAGCTTTTTACCTGTTCCCGAAATCACCAATCCCGGATGACGTCGAGTTTAAGAACATCGCACTCAAATATAATATCCTGCTTGTTCCCGGTTCCGGCTTCGGCGGTCCCGGCTACTTCAGATTAGCCTACTGCGTCAGTTTGAAAACCATCGAAAACTCACTTCCGGCCTGGGAAGCACTTGCAAAGGAAATGAAATTGATTTAGTAGATGTAAAAGGGATGTTTCTGGTTTGGCTTATATACAGCCAACAGAACCATCCCTTTTTAAGTTGAAAATCAAAAGCCGCATTCGCGGCTTTTTTCATTCTCTGGACTTAATGACGAGCAGGAGGCCTTCCTTGAGTGTTACTTCTGCGATATCCTCTTTAAATTCGTTGCTGATTCCCCAAGTGGATCCCATCTCTACGGTTGCCTCATTCAAAGGATAGTACAACCCTTTGGTTGTAACCCCAACCACTTTATCTGTAAGTGGAAGCAGAGAGATTTTCAAGCCTTCCTCCTTTTCAATCCGGATATGGTCCCTGACCAGTGTGATCTCATTGTATTCATCCGCGATAATTCCCTTTATATTGCCAGACATCAGCTTCTTTAGAAGGAATATGTTGGACAATGAATGATCCATTCTTGTCCCGATCCCTCCTAAAATCACAATTTGGGAGCTTCCCTTTTCTACAGCCAGTTCAACCGCAATTTCTGTATCCGTCATATCCTTCTCAACCGGGAAAGTTACAATTTCAACGTTTTGCTCTTTCAAGTAATCGTAGTCTTCCTGGTCGATAGAATCAAAATCTCCAAGCAAAAGACTCGGAGTAATTCCAAATTTTCTAATATGGGATGCTCCCCCATCTGCGCAAATGATCAAGTCTGCCCCGGCAAAGTATTTTTTTATATAAGTATAGTCTTTAATAGATCCATTACAGACGATCACAGTTTTCATATTCTCTTTTAACCTTTATATGCCCTTTCTTTCATTTCGCCGATGATTTTCGCCATGTCCGGGGCATTAAAGACAGTCGATCCTGCAACAATCACATTGGCACCGGCTTCAGTGATTTTATAAATATTACTGAGGTCAATTCCACCATCCACTTCAATATCTACATTTAAACCTTTTTCATTAATACGTTCCTTAAGCATTCTTACCTTTTCAATCATCGGTTCAATAAACGCTTGTCCACCGAATCCGGGGTTTACTGTCATCAGCAGAACCATATCGATATCACTTAAAATCCATTCTGCTGTTGAAAGAGAAGTTGCAGGGTTTAATACGATTCCGGCTTTTTTCCCGCATTGCTTTATTTTCTGGATGGTGCGGTGAAGATGCTTGCACGCTTCAACATGAACCGTGATGATATCTGCTCCGGCTTCAGCAAAGTTTTCGATGTACTGATCCGGATTATCAATCATCAAATGGACATCAAAAGGCAGTGTTGTCGTTTTTCTGAGTGCTTTAATGATTGGCGGGCCCAGCGTAATATTCGGCACAAAATGCCCATCCATAACATCAATATGTACAATATCTCCTCCTGCTGTTTCAATGCGTTGTACATCTTCCCCAAGACGTGAAAAATCCGCCGACAAAATGGACGGAGCTATTTTTATCATATGCAAGACCTCTCTCTATGGATTCTATTTTCCTTTTTTGCGGTATTCCTTTTCCTGTTTCAGGACAGTATAGAGCTGAATATACCGCTCGTATCTTTCTTGATCAATTGTTCCGTTTTCCAATGCTTCTTTTACTTTGCATCCGGGTTCGGTAATATGGCTGCACCCGGTAAACTTACATGTGTTCAAATAGCTCTCGAACTCCGGATAGTAGAGTTCTAGAGTGTCGTAAGTCAAATCAGCCAACTCAAAAGAACTGAAGCCAGGGGTATCCACTACATAGCCGCCGGTTTCCAGCTCAATCAGTTCTGCATGGCGTGTTGTATGCCTTCCCCGTTCTATCTTCCGGCTGACTTCTCCGGTTTCCATCAGGGACTCGTCCATGAGATGGTTTAGAATTGTGGATTTTCCGACTCCGGACTGTCCGGCAAATACAGTCACCTTTTGATCCAAAATGCTTCTGAGTTCTTCAAAACCGGTTTTTCTGACAGTGCTGACGGGAATTACACGGTAGCCAGCTCCACTATAGGTTCTAATGATTTTTTCATATTCTTTGGCTTCATCCAGGTCGGTCTTATTGATGCAGACTGCTGGTTGAATGCCCTTTATTTCTGCAGTAATCAGCAATTTATCCAACAGCATGAAATCAGGAGAAGGGGATTTGGCAGCAATCACAACAACCACCTGATCTACATTGGCTACACTGGGGCGTATCAATTGGGACTGCCTTTGAAGAATCTCTTCAAGGCTTCCAAGGCCTTTTTCCTCATCCACAATGGCGATCTTGACTTTATCCCCCGGCAGGGGACTCATCTCCTCTTTACGGAATATTCCTCTTGCCTTGCATTCATATACTCGTTGATCAACCTTTACATAGTAGAATCCGCCGATTCCCTTCACGATGATGCCATAGGGCAAGCACTTCACCTCCGGTTAAGGTGCTACAAATCTGGTAAATTCAGAGCCGTCAAGATAAACAACGACCGAGGTGGTTCCGTTTTCAGGAACCGGAATGGCAAGCGTCAGCGGGAACCTGCTCTTCTCGATTTCGTCGTCCTTGAGGTTTTCTGTCTTATTCGTATCACTTGGAGTGACTTCTACTTTCACTCTGATCTTGTCTTTATATTGGTCCGGATTGTTCAGCGCCAAGGACACACTGTAGATCTTTCTGGCCAACGTGTTGGTTTCCAAATAAATATCTACAGGACTACCCTCATTAATCTCTGATTGGGCTTCCGGCTTTTGACTTACAATCTTATCTGTAAGATTCTTACTATCCTCCGGGAACACCTTGCCGAGCGTCAGCTTAGCATCCGCCAAAGCCTTTTGTGCTTCCATTCTGGTTTTTCCCTTCAAATCAGGCACTTTTGTGGTTTTGATTTCAGGTCCCTTACTTTTGTATAGAACAACCTCGGAACCGGATTTTACTTCCTCCCCTTCTTCAGGAGAAGTCCGCGTAATCAAGCCGGCAACCAGTGTTTCATTGAATTCCTCTTCAATCCTTGGAACCAGACCAAGTTCTGTAACCTTACTGGAAGCCTGCCTGTAATCCTGCTTTTTCAGGTCGATCATTTTCACCATCTTGGGCCCGGAACTGACAATAAATTCAATATTCCCATCCGGCTTTAAAGTATTCCCGACAGCTACATTCTGGTCTAAAATAATACCTTTTTCAACCTTATCATTGGTCTTTTCCCTTTCCTTTACCTTGATACCGGCGCTCGCCAACTTCTCTCGAACCGTATCAATAGACTTTCCCGTATAATCCTCGACCTTAATTTCCTTTTTAGTAGCTTCATCAGGTTTTACAAAATTATATACGAAGCTGTATCCGATATAGGTAAACAAACCGATGATGATGGCTGAGGTGGCAACCGCCAGCCATACGGTCAGCCGGTCCCCCTTGCTTTCCTTCTTTTTCTCTTCATCCTTAATCTTATATTCGTCCTTCTTTGAAAGGTCTTCGCTGCTGATGGCCTTTACCCTTCGTGTAGGCATATCTTCCTGATTTTCCTGGATCACAAACGACCCATCCGGCTCTGACAGAACCCTGTGCATGTCATTTAACATTTCTGTTGCCGACTGGTACCGTTTATTCTGATCTTTTTTTATGGCTTTCATGATGATGTCATTGACACCTTTGGGGATATTCTCATCAATCTCCAACGGCTGCTGGGCTTCCTGCTGAATATGCTTTAATGCGATGGCAACAGGGGTTTCTCCATCAAACGGAAGTTTTCCCGTAACCATCTCATACAGTGCAATCCCGAGTGAATACAGATCGGACTTTTCATCCGTATATCCACCTCTGGCCTGTTCCGGAGAAAAATAATGAACGGAACCGATGGTGCTTCCTACCATGGTGATGGTAGAAGAAGAAACCGCTCTGGCAATACCGAAATCTGTGACCTTTGCAATCCCTTGTTCTGTAAGCAGTATATTATGCGGTTTGATATCCCTATGCACAATATGGTTTCTATGGGCATGCTCAATAGCAGAACAAATCTGAACGGCAATCTTTACGGATTCCTTCCAGGAAAGCTGCTTCTTCTGATTGATATAATCCTTCAGGGTAACCCCGTCGATAAACTCCATGACGATATAATGAATATTCTCTTCATGGCCGACATCATAAATGGATACGATATTGGGGTGTGATAAGCTGGCTGCAGATTGCGCCTCTATTCTGAACCTTTTTACAAACTCTTCATCGTTTACAAATTCCGGCCTTAAAATTTTAACCGCTACAAACCGGTTCAGCAGCGTGCATTTTGCCTTATAGACAATGGCCATACCTCCGCCGCCGATTTTTTCAAGCAGTTCATATCTGTTACCAAGAGTTTTACCTTCCATAACAGCACCTCTATTTCAAAAAACAATAATCGTAGATTCACTTGCAAGTTCATTTTACTTTTTTAACGATGGACTAATTCTTAAAAACAATGACAGTAATATTGTCTTCTCCGCCATTTGAATTTGCTGTATCAATTAATTCCCTGCACGCGGTATCCGGGTCCTCGTTATTGGAAACAATATTTTTCAATGTTTCTTCATCCACCAGGTTGGACAAGCCATCGGTACAGAGTATGTAAATATCATTTTCTTTCAAATTGCATATGTATGTATCCACTTCAACCTCTTCCATGCATCCGAGGGCTCTTGTGATCAAATTTCTTTTTGGATGCTTCAAAGCTTCCTCCCTGGTGATGGATCCGTTTTTAAGCAGTTCTTCTATGAAGGAATGGTCTGTTGTGATTTGCTCCAGATTCGCATCCCTGAGAACGTAAACACGGCTGTCTCCGACATGGCCGATATATAGTTTCCGGTTGCAGACAACCGCTAAAATCAGGGTCGTGCCCATCCCATAATGATCCGAGTTGTCCTTGGAAGCAGCATAAATCAAGGAATTTGCTTTTTCAATCACTTCCCGCAAAGAAGATTGGATCTGCTCTTCATTTGTAAAAGACTCCGGATTCTCAAGAATATGGTTGCTGATGATGTTTACAGCCATCTGACTGGCGACTTCACCTGAATTGTGCCCGCCCATGCCGTCGGCAATAATGAAAGAAACGGGAACATTAGGGTATCCCGCGAGAATATTGTAGCTGTCTTCATTTAGTTCCCTCACTATTCCCTTATCGCTTTGAACTGCGAATCTCAAATTACCACCACCATTTTAAATAAGAAAGTAGAATGAAGAAATAAGAAAGCAAAACCCAGATGTAGAAAATAAAAGCGTCCTTTATCATCATCCGCAGTAGTTTTCTATATCACTTCACCAATATAATTGCTGATTCATTTTGTTTTTTGAAATATAAACTAAGGAATTCGGTACTCCAACTGCATAACCCCTTGCTTAAATTTCTTCATTCTTCTTTATTCGTTCTTCATTGGCAATCATGCTTCTTCGCAGCTGGCCGCAAGCAGCATTAATGTCTGCTCCCAGCTCCCTCCGCACCGTCGCTTCAATACCGTATTTTTCAAGAATTTCTCTGAATTGATCAATATTTCTTCGTTCACTTTTTTTGTAACTAGCTGATTCAATGGCATTGATGGGAATCAAATTCACATGACAGAGCATCCCTTTGATTCTCCTTGCCAATTCCAACGCATTTTCTCTGGAATCGTTCAACCCTGAAATCATGGCATATTCGAAGGTAATCCTTCGTTTAGTTACCTCTGTATATATCTTACATGCTTCAATTATTTTGTCAATAGAATACTTTTTATTGACAGGCATTATTTCCCCTCGGATAGCGTCATTGGGAGCGTGGAGCGAAATGGAAAGCGTTATGGGCATATTTTCCCTGGATAGCTTAAGAATTTCCGGAACCAACCCGCAGGTGGACAGTGAAACATGCCTGTAGCCAATGTTCAGTCCCTCAGGATGATTCACCAGCTTAAGAAATTTCACGATATTATCGTAATTATCCAGAGGTTCTCCAATTCCCATGATCACAATGTTTCCAACTCTTTTTCCCGCATCGGTCTGAATGGTCAATACCTGGTCCAGGATTTCTCCCGGAGTGAGGTCCCGGATAAACCCGAGTCCGGTTGAGGCACAAAAACCGCATCCCATTTTACAGCCCAACTGCGAAGAGATGCATACGGTAAGTCCGTGCTTGTAAACCATCAAAACACTTTCGATGATATTGCCATCCTCCAGTTCAAAGAGGTATTTGGTGGTACCGTCAATTTTTGAAACCAGTTTGTGCTTGATTTTCAATTTTCTAATGGTCGATACATTCCCCAATGCCTCTCGAAGAGATTTGGATAAATTGGTCATCTCATCGAGGTCCTTGATGCCCTTGTTGACCCATTGATATATCTGTTTGGCCCTGAACTTTTCCTGCTTCAAATCCACCATCAGCTGCTGAATTTCTTCAACCGTCAAATCCAGAAGGTTTATCTTCCCTTCCATATTCTACAATCATTCCTTCCGATGCTTTCTGTCTTTAGATCATCATGTATCAAGCAATTTTATTTAGTAACGGAATTCCAACTTGATACTGATTTACCCGTAAAAATTACTTCTTTCTTTTTATTTTTGAAATAAAGAAGCCATCAATTTTGTCCGTATTAGGATAAAACTGAATCATTCCCTGTGCTGCTGTCGGCTTGCACAGCACTTCGGGCAGTAAGTCCGAGAAATCTGAGCTCTCAAAATCCTTATTGTTACCGAGAAAATCCTTCACAATTTCTTCGTTTTCCTCGGATTCTATCGTACAGGTACTATATACAAGCACCCCTCCCGGCTTTACATACTTCGATGCAATATCCAGAATTTTTTTCTGGAGTGCGGTGATTTCTGTTCTGTCTTCGATGTTTCTAGCCCACTTTATATCCGGTTTTCTCCTAAGAATTCCAAGTCCGGTACATGGGGCATCCACCAATACCCGATCTGCTTTTCCAACCCACTTTTCATCCAGCACTGTCGCATCAAAAAGCTCGGCGTCTACAATATCAAGACCGAGTCGAGCGGCTGCTTCATGGATGATTTTAATTTTATGTTCATGGATATCTCTTGCAATCACTTTGCCCCTATTTCCCATCAACTGCGCGATATGGGTTGCTTTTCCGCCGGGAGCACTGCAGACATCCAGTACAACTTCACCGGGTTTTGGATCCAGCACCTTTCCAACAAGCATGGAGCTTTCATCCTGCACCTGAAAAAGGCCTTCCTTGAAGGTATTCATTTTTGCGATGGAAGAAGGGTTTTTGAAAGTGACGGCTTCTTCGACATAACGCCCATTCTCAGCTTCTATCCCTTCTGCAGTCAATCGCTCTATCAGGCTTTGTTTCGAAGTCTTTACGGTATTCACCCGGACAATGAATTCCGGAACGGAATTATTGCTCTCCAGAAGGCTTTCGGTAAATTCCCCGCCAAAACGTGCCACCCACTCCTTCACCATCCAAAGGGGATGAGAATACCTAACGGAAAGATAATTTTCAAAATCATTTTTTCTATCAGGATATTTGATTTTATCCCGATTTCTAGCAATACCTCTTAACACACCATTGACAAACCCGCTGGAAGCGGCATGTCCATACTTTTTGGAAAGTTTTACGCTTTCATTGCAGGCTGCAGACTCCGGAACCTTATCGGTATATAGGATCTGATAGGTGCCCAGCCTAAGAATATTTAAGATCCAGGGAGAGATCTTCCGAATTTTGATGCTGGAAAACTGGCTGATGATCCAATCAATGGTCAGCTTCCATTTCGCGGTGCCATAAACCAGCTCTGTAATAAAAGCCCTGTCAATTTCCTTCAGCTCATACCCTTCCAGGTATTTGTTAATGGAAATATTGGAATAAGCGCCCTTTTCATTAATGTCAAATAAGATTTTCAGTGCCACTTCACGAGGTAAATCAACAGCCATTTTTATATACTCCGTTTTTTATCTAATCAGTATATTATCCAACTTTTCCTTCAATATATTCACATTCACCGTAGTATTATGACACGGCCCCATGGGTCTTTCATTGATGATTCCTATCACAGGTAAATGATTGACATCCGAAATCCCGCTGGTCAGATCCCTTTCACAAGCAACAGATAAGACAAATGCCGGTTTCGCTGATGCGATTACATTTCTTGCCAATGTGCCGCCTGTAGCAACAACGGTCCTTACATTCGTATCTTCTGCCAGATCAAGGATTTTTCCGATACAGCATTTTCCGCATTTTCTACAGTTCTGAATATCGCTGGTAATCTTGTATTCGCAGGAAGAACTCTGCAGGCAGTGCGGCAGCAGGATTAAAACTTGCTCAGGCTTGTACCGGCAGCTTCCTGACTGTACAATGATATTGTTGACATTTACATAAAACCTTCTAATTTCTTCTTTATTATATTTGATCAGTTCAGCAAAGAAAGAAATAAAAGGCAGCAAAATCTTCAAACTCAGTTTAAAGATCCAGGCAGTTCGCGGCGATACTTTCTTTCTCCGATATGCATGGAAAACCGTTACCGCAGATAAAGCAAGTATCAGGGTTGCAGTCATCACCAACCCAATCATGACCATAAGGATCATCTCATAGGTACTGACGGTTGAATAGCGGTATACATAACTGAGTCCGGCCAATATCACCAAAAGTATGCAAATGGATGTTAAAGACAATAATAGAAAGTCTTTTACGCTTTTACTCAAGGACTTCCCCCTCGTCTATGGCATGACCGCAGATATAGTTTTCAACAAGCATTCGTTTACTGGAATCAAATTGTATCTCAAGAATCTGGATCAACCCTTGATTGCACGCTGTCAATATTCCTTCCTTATTGACTTTAAGAATGGTTCCGGGTTTTTTATCCTGTTTCTGTTTATCCATTACTTTAGTTTTCCAAACCCGCATTCTTTCCCCTTTATAGAAAGTAAATGCACCCGGCCAGGGATCCGTTCCCCGCACAAGATTGTGAATCTCCGCAGCAGACCTGGTCCAGTCAATTCTTCCGATGTCTTTATTCATTATTGGGGCAAGCGTAGCTTCACTGTCGTCCTGTGGGATTCTCCTGAGTGTCCCTTCCTTAAGCTTAACCAGGGTTTCCTTCAATACTTCGGCACCAACACCTTTCAGTACGTCATGAAGCTCTCCAGCCGTCATATCCTCCGGTAACGATATTTCCTTTTTCAGAAGCATGTCTCCGGTATCCATTCCAACATCGGTATACATGCTGGTGATCCCTGTCACCTTTTCTCCATTAATGACGGACCACTGAATGGGAGCCGCTCCTCTATATTTTGGAAGCAGTGATCCATGCACATTGATGCAGCCCATCGGAGGTATGTCAAGGACTTCTTTAGTCAGGATCCGTCCATAGGCGCATGTCACATACAAATCCGGCTTGAAGCTCCTTAGTTGCTCCGCATACTCAGGGGTTCGGACTTTAACAGGCTGAAGCACTTCTATTCCATGTTCCAGCGCATATTCCTTCACAGGCGGCGCAGCCAGCTTGTTTCCACGACCTTTGGGTTTATCAGGCTGTGTGACCACCGCTACAACTTCGTAGCCTTCCTTTACAAGCATATCCAGGCTGGGAACTGCAAATTCAGGGGTTCCCATAAAAATAATTCTCAATGGATGTCACCTCATTTAGTCTTATCAATGAATATGAAAAATCTTCAACAGCTATAAATACAAAGAAGACACTCCTTCAAAAATAGAATGTAAAGGAATGATGGAAAATTCCCACCTCCTAAAGCACCCTTATATCAGAGATTATAGCCTTCTTTCCTAATCCTTGGACATATTGCAGGTGCAGTTTGACGCCGTAATGTGATGAAGCTTACGATTCTTCCAGTTCGTCCTGATCGATGAACCGGATCACCTTGTCCTTGAAAAGGATTCCGTTCAGATGGTCGATTTCATGGCATAAAGCTCTTGCCAGAAGTTCTTCCCCTTCGACAACAATCTTCTCGCCTTTTGAGTTCAGTGCCTCTACAGTCACTTTTGCAGGACGCTTTACTTCTCCCAGAACACCGGGAATACTCAGGCAGCCTTCAACTTCGATCTGTTCTCCGGATTCGCTGACGATCTTAGGATTAATAAGTTCGATCAACCCTTCTCCCACATCGATCACAATCAGCCGCTTCAGGATTCCAATCTGAGGGGCAGCAAGTCCAACCCCTTCGGCTTTATACATGGTATCCGCCATATCCTCTAAAAGGGACACCACCTTATCATTTATAACATCAACTTCTTTAGATATTTTTCTTAAAACTTCATCTCCGTCTTTTCTGATATTTCTGATTGCCATATCCATTCCTCCATATCCGGTATCGTTTCAGCCCTCATTCTATCTTTCTCCCAAGGCGCCGGGAGAAACAAACAATAAGCCCTTCGAAGTATTAGTGATTACACAAACTTCTTTCTGAAAATATTTTTTGCATTTTATTATAGATGTTACTCCTTCTATCCTGGTAAAAAGAATCACAGATAAGGGTTTATTTTTGTTAATTTTTCTCCAACCATATTATTCCCGTCCATCATGTATCCTTCACTCATCACCAGTTACCTATTATCAATAACCTATATCCCATTACCTATTATCTATTTACCTATTAGTTTACCACAATCATCCTTGTCTATATCAATCAACCTTCATAAATTAAAGCATGTTCAGCGGATTCACATCCACGCTCATATCAATAAGGCTTTTTCCCTTTTTCCTGTAAAACTCATCCGAAGCATCCCGCATCACACCGTTCAGTGTGTCCTCACATCGGCACTTAACAACAATTCTCCATCTGAATTTATTTTTGATTCTTGAAAGGGGTGCTCTTGCAGGTCCATATACCCCTGCCTCTACATCTTTTCCTTCAAAAGCCGCATCAAGACTCTCCTTGATTTCCTTCGCCTTTAAAAATACGGCACGGTCATTGGTACCGTTAAGTATGACAGTCGCGATGTTGGTAAAGGGCGGATAATCCAGTTTTTCCCGCAACTTGATCTCTTGCCTGTAAAAGCTGCTGTAATCATGGCTGCATGCAGCAATAATGCTGAAATCCTCCGTATTATATGTTTGGATAACCACTCTTCCAGGAATTTCGCCTCTTCCGGCTCTCCCCGCTACTTGAGTAATCAATTGGAAAGTCCGCTCCGACGCCCTGAAATCCTCCAGATTCAGGAGACTATCCGCCGCCAGAACCCCTACCAGCGTAACATTTGGGAAGTCATGGCCTTTTGCAATCATCTGCGTGCCCACCATGATATCAATATTCCGCTCCCTGAAGGCTTTAAGAATTTCTTCATGAGAGTTTTTCCCGGTAGTGGTATCCATATCCATTCTCACGCAGGAAAACCCTTTGAACCGTTCTTCAATCTCTTCCTCCACCTTCTGGGTGCCTGTTCCAAAATGCCTGATATAGCTGCTTTGGCATTTAGGACATGTCTTGGGGCTCTTGACCGTATAGCCGCAGTAATGGCAGATCAACCTTTCATCATAAGCATGATAGGTCAGGGAGATGTTGCAGTGGAGACACCGCGCAGTAAACCCGCATTGACGGCAAAGAACAAAGGAAGCATACCCCCGTTTGTTTAAAAACAGGATAGTCTGCTGCTGATTCTGTTTGTTTCTGATGATTTCCTCAGCCAGTCTCCTGCTGAAAATGGTCCGGTTTCCATCCTGAAGCTCTTCTCTCATATCAACGACATCCACTTTGGGAAGAACAAGATTGTTCGCTCTCTGGGTCATTTCAAGTAAATTTATTTGCTTGCTTTCAGCTCTATAATAGGTTTCAGTGGAAGGTGTTGCCGACCCCAATACCAACACAGCATTGTTATACCTGCAACGCTCTCTCGCTACGTCTCTTGCATGATATTTGGGTGTTACTTCGGATTTATAGGTGTTTTCATGTTCCTCATCCATGATCACCACTCCCAGCCGGTCAAAAGGTGCAAACACGGCGGATCTGGCTCCCACGGCAACCTTGATTTTTCCATCCCTGATCAGCCTCCACTGGTCATACCTCTCTCCTAGAGACAGCCTGCTGTGGAGTACGGCTACTTCATCACCGAATCTCCCTTTAAACCGCTCAATCATCTGTGGTGTCAGAGATATCTCAGGCACAAGCACTACAGCCTGCTTTCCTTTATCAATACAATTTCTGATCAATTGCAGATAGACTTCCGTTTTCCCGCTGCCGGTAACCCCATGAATCAGGAACTCTTCGAACCTTTCAGCTTGAATGGCGGCATTGATTTTCTCCAGGGCTTCCGCCTGCTGCGGTGTAGGTTCCAAAGGTTTTGTCCTTTTATACACCTTGTTTTTCATGGGATCCCGGTTGATTTCTATGTCTGTAAACTCGATATACCCATATTTTTTCAACGTATTGATCACGCTGGAAGACACTGCGGCAAAACGCATGATGTCCGATACGGAGATATACTGGTTATCCATCAGCATTTCCAGCACTCGCACATGCTGAATTCTATTTACACGATTGTTCTCTATTTCATCGATAATTTCTTCCCTGGGCCGAGCAATATAAGCTACACGGACTGTTTTTTCCCTGACGCTGGCTGAAAACTCTTCATAAATGCTGACAATGCCCGCTTCCTCCAAACTCTTCAATTGAGTGGAAAAAGCTCTTGAATCGACAAGTCTCTTCAGCTCTTCGTACTCGCACTCATCCCCTTGTTCGATTAAAACATCCATGATCTTTTTGGCAGTGGATTTCAAGATAGAGCTTTGTCTCAACAGTTTGACAATTCTCAGACTTTTCACTCCTATTCCCGGAGGAAGCATACACTTCATCACATCGGAATAGGTAGAAATATACCTGTCCTTCATCCATCCGGCCAGGCGAATCATATCCGGATTTAACACCGGCTGCGCATCGATCACTTTTTTTATCTCTTTTAGTCCATCCTGCTGCACCCCATCCAGAATATCCAGGACATAAGCTTCCGTAGCCTTGTTCGCCTTTCCAAAAGGCGCAATAACCCGAATGCCCGGCTGCATCTTGTCTTCCAGGTCAGCGGGGATGATGTAATGGTACTCTTTGTCATATTCCCTGATCGCATTGCTCATTACAACAGAAGCTATTTTCATTTACGATTCCCCTGATATTTGTTAGATACAACCTATTATACCTTTCGTTTTCATGAAATTCCACATCAAATTTATTGCTGATACCTGGCAGAAAAGAAAAAAGAAAACCACAACAGAAACATGGTTCTCTTTTTTGTCACCAATGAATTATCCAATGAACATTTTAAAATCGTCAAATTATAGCTGCTAATACCATTACTGCATATACTGGTTTAAAAATTCCGGAGCTATGTCGGAGTCTCCATTTATACTCATAAAGAATTTTATATTGAATTTTTCTGAAATCTGCCGGATACTCTCAAAGAATCCAGCAAGGTTTTCAGTTTTTTCCTTTACAATGTAGGTCAGTCCGTCAATGAAGATTCCTTCGATGTCATAATCTTCAGCAATCACACCGCAGAGGAATCCCAAGAACGCTTCATGCCCCTTGATGGGGAATTCGGAGATGTTGATGAAGCGGATTTCATGCTTCAGGTCATACATCAACTGGCTGCTGTCATCAATAAAAACCACATCACCCTTACCTTCAGAAACAAGCTGGTTAGCCTGATCAATCAAGGACTTGGTCTTTCCCATTCCCTTTTTACCATAGAACACTCTAATCATTGGAATCGCCCTCCCATAATAGAAATCTGGGTCTTTAATTAAAGATAATACAATTCTCAAACGATTTCAAGCACCTTTTCATAATTTTGCCTTCACCGGTTTAAGGCTGTTAATCAGATCCTTCATCAACTGAATATACGGATTTGGAGGAAGTGTTTCCAATACCTTTACTCCCCTGTCTATATACTTTTCGAGTACTATTCCGGCATCCTCAATTCCCTTAAACTCCCTTACCAGCTCCACGGCTAATCGGATATCCTCCAATTGGAATTGATTTCGTTTTTCAAAAACCAGACTCACAGCTTCTCTGACTTTTGAATCCCTGCCTGCAGCCAAAATAGCCGGAAGGGTCAGGATGCCCTCTCTAAGGTCCTTACCGACAGGTTTTCCCTGAGCTTCCTCACTTGAAATAAAATCATTGATGTCATCCCTGATCTGAAATGCTATTCCATAGTAAAACCCGAACCGGGAAAGCTTTTTCGCCAAATCCTCGGGACATTCTGACGTATTCGCTCCCAATGCGCAAGCCGCTGCAAAAAGCACCGCCGTCTTTCGGCTGATTCTTTTTAAATAGGAATAAACAGAAGTATTTGCGTTGAATTTATCAAGGTATTGGTCAACTTCACCCTCACAGATGATTTTGATGGCAGACGCGGCTCCATCCAGCCTATCCAGTGAAATGTCCCGAGATAACATCATCATGGATTTTGCAAACAGAAAATCCCCGGCGTATACAGCCAGATCGGCCCCATATTTTTCAGAGATCGTCTGTTTTCCACGCCGTATCTTCGCTTTATCGATGATGTCATCATGTACCAGAGTTGCCGTATGCAGAATCTCCAATGCCCCGGCCACCGGAATTACTTTTTTACTGTCGTAATTCCCAAATTTGGCAGCAATCACTACAAATGCAGGCCTCAATCTTTTCCCCCCGGCATTCAGGAGTTCACCCACAATTTCTGATAAAAGCCGGTTTCTGGAAAGCACTTTTATGCGGAGTTCCTCTTCTATGAGATTTAATTCTGAGAGTATTTCAGGGTAATTATTCCACAAAGTATCATCATCCTCGATTTTCCAATTTAAAATAGTTCGTTTTCTTAAGTGACTGTACCAACAGACCGCTGCATAACCCGACGAAGCAGCCCATAATGATGCCTGAGATCAGGAGTATCGGTAAATAGGACATCACAGCCAGTTCCTTCATGACAAAGCTTGCCGCGCCCAGCTGTCCGATATTATGGGCTACGGCTCCTGCAATACTGATACCCAAAAGGCTGAAGGATTTTTTAAATCTTAGATAGATCAGTGCCATCACAATCGTACTAAGAATACCTCCGGAAATACTAAAAGCAAACCCAAGGATACCGCCGCTGAAAACCGACGCCAGGAAGCACCGTACGAATACCACAATCAGCGCATCCCTAAAACCAAAGAAAACTAAAACCACAAGAGTTATAATATTCGCCAATCCCAGTTTGACCCCCGGAATCACCTGAGGTACGGGAAGCCAGGATTCTATAACGGATAAAACCATCGCTTGCGCTACCAAAACCGCCAGGAATACCAGATGTTTTACATTTTTCACATCAATCTCTCCATCAAATTTAAGTATATGTTCATGATGATAAAAAACATTGATTTCTCTTCCAAGCTGAATTTCTTATCACCTTCAAAAAATTAAACTCACTTATTCCCAATTAAAAAGTGACACTGTCTACTTCCCCTGAATTGCCTTCAATCTTAATCATGGTTCTGTCAGGGATACAAACAGCCGCATCCCCTCTTTTTGAAAGCCATCCCGTCTTTACGCAGACCTTGTCAGGACAATCCGCTTCGTCAAAACGGATCCTTCCCTTCTCTACTAGAATCACCTCATTGTAGGCACCGGATAGCGTTATCTTATAGGGCGCTTCCACAGTATCCAGGTCAATCCTTTTAATTTCCTTGTCTTCCTTTTTGATCACAGCAATCCTGTGAACATCTCCTTTCGCCAACCCGACAAGCTGCATTCCGACATAGGATAGGGCTACTATCCCGACAATGGCTGCAATAAGAAACAGGTCACCCTTCTTCAGCATACTGGAACTCCTTACTATTATCTACAAATTAAAATATTTATCTAATCAAAAATCTTTCACAGCCCACGAGTTCTATACTTCATGAGCGTCTATTCCTCGTGTGTTTATAGTCATCCCGGACTAATTCGATCCTTTTTATGATTTCCTTGGATGCCTTTCTGCTTCCGTGCCCAGAGGCTGGCAGAAACCACTGATTCCATATGAATTTTTCTCATAGAATAGCAGGAACAGGTTTGGCAAGAAGTTATTATCAATACTTAATCGATCACCAAGAGGATTGAAAAACTTAGTTCTCATTTTATTCCGCCTTTTATACGTAACCGCTGTAATGCATCAGTAGAAAATTTTTCGGCTGTAAATAAATTTTCTTATAATGCTTAGGAAATTATGGTTTTACCTTAATTTATTAATTTCCGTTAAAAGCATTTCAACAAAGTCTTCATTTATTTCTTTTTTAAAGACTTTGTTACCTCAGCGCGTTTCAACGAGGCAGGAGATATCCCCCCTGAAAACCCAAGTAGTACCCGCTGCCTAAAGAGGTGACGGACATTTATTGCCTCGTTATATTTATTTTACGTAAAAATAGAAGAAAATCTTCATTGCTTTCAAATACTCGTGAGTTTATTATTCCCCTTGGAAAACATAAATAATGCCCCGGATGGTTCCAGGGCATTCGATTTTTTTCAGTTTCATTCATTCATATTATATAATAATTTCAAATATTATGTCAAACTCAAGTTGTTTCATTTTAATTTCATATTTCATCCCTTACTTCCACATACTATAATCGGATACCTGGGTTCAATACGCCCGGCATTTTACTTGTTACGCGTGAAATATCTTACTTTTATGATATAATCATAAGTTTTCAAGGGCAGAATATCGATTGCTTTTTTAGCATTACATATAATTCTGTACTTTATGTAGACTTATGCCTGGGTTTTAGGGAGGCTAACTGAATGTTAAAAAGAATCATCATCCTTGGAGCCGGATATGCCGGTATTGAAGCTGCTTTGACTCTGCAAAAGACAAAAAAAACCAGTGATCATATTGAGATCAGCATCATCGAAAAGAACTCCTATCATACTCTTTTGACCGAACTTCATGAAGTCGCCGGCAACAGAATCAGTGAAGACGGGATCATTGTCCCATTAAAGGACATTTTCAAATATACGGATGTCCGCCTGATCAAGGATGAAATCCAATCCATTGATTTTGAAAAAAGGACTTTACATTCTGAAAGCAAGCAGTATCCATATGACTACCTCATTCTTGCAGCCGGCAGTGAGCCAAACTATTATGGAATTCCGGGCATGCAGGAATATAGTCTTTCCCTGTGGTCTTTTGAGGATGCCGTTAGGGTGAGAGAACACATAAAAAGCATCTTTTACAAGGCTTCCAGTGAAACCGACCCCCTCAGGCGAAAAGCCATGCTTAGCTTTGTAGTCGGCGGAGGAGGTTTTACCGGCGTTGAAATGATCGGCGAGCTGGCACTTTGGGTCAATGACCTGTGCCGGGAGTATGATATACCGAGAAACCAGGTGCGGCTGGTTCTGATTGAGGCCCTCCCGAAAATATTAAGCAATTTGAAGGACCGTAACATCGAAAGGGCAATGAATTATCTCACAAAAAAGCTGAAAGTAGAAGTTCTCACCAATAGCGCCATCACCAGGCTGACTTCTGATTGTGTTGAATTGAAGTCCGGATCAGTCATTCCGACAAAAACCCTGATCTGGACTGCAGGTGTAAGAGCCTCCTGTCTGACGGATGATATTGAGCTTGAAAAAGGCAGAACCTGCAGAATTCATGTGAACGAATTTAATGAAACCAAAAACCCCAATGTCTATGCGATTGGAGATGTATCCGCCTTTATTTCCGAAGGGCACACGCTCCCTGCCCTGGTAGAGGTAGCACTTCAGACCGGCAAAAATGCAGCCAAGAACATTATTGCGGACATCCGAGGAAAAGAAAAGCAGCCGTTGAAGCCCAATCTTCACGGTGTCATGGTTTCCATCGGAAGTTTTTTTGCTATTTCCGATATTATGGGATATGAGCTCCCAAGACTTTTCTCCATTATCATGAAGTATATGGTTAATGTTCATTATCTCTTTGGTATCGGAGGTTTTGAACTTGTCATCAAGTATCTTCGTCACGAATTTTTAGACAAGCGTCAAAGAAAATTCCTTATAGAAGAGCATTACACAGTGAGATCTCAAACCTTTTGGCTGGTACCGCTGCGGCTGTTTTTAGGCTATGCCTGGCTGATGGAAGGAATCCGCAAAGTTCAAGAAGGTTGGTTGACCACCGCCATGCTGGCCGGGAGACCCACAGATGCAAACACAAGTGCATCTGTAACCGAAACAGGGGAAAAAGTATTCAGAATCATCTCCGATCATACGCCCGGATGGTATGCATGGATTGCAGAAACCTTCGTAATTCCGAATGCCCTACTTTTTCAAATCCTGATTGTACTGACAGAGATCGGCCTCGGAATAGCCTTCATTACAGGTACCTTTACATTTCTTGCCGGGCTTGCAGCATTAGGTTTGAACATTAACTTTTTACTCTCCACAGGACTTTACGAAACCAGCTGGTGGTTCATTCCTGCTGCAATCTGCATGCTGGCCGGCGCTGGGAAAGCCTTTGGTGTTGATCATTACCTGATGCCCTACTTGATGCGGCAATGGCGTTATATCGTAAGGAACAGGCGGCTTCGTTTATTCTTGTTCCGGTGAATGTTTTTTAACTCAAAAAGGGTGAACTTTTCGTTCACCCTTTTTATCTGAATTATATATTATATCTGTTCTAACTAGCTTCCCCTCTGATTATTCATGGTCTTCGGCAGGATTCATTTCATCATTGCCGCCATGAGCGTTAGAGCATATTTCCAGCTTAGAAACCGATACCTCAAAGGCGGTCTTATTGATCACCTCACCGTTTTCAAACTTTTTTTGATACGCTCTGCTTTGAATTCTTCCCCATACCTTGATATTCTCACCGATGGTCAGGCCTTCGGAATAACGGGCATTTCTCCCCCAGGCGATGCAGGGTATATAGTCCGACTTGTTATAGGGTCTGTTTACAGCAATCAGGAGATCTGCAATTTCTCTTCCGAAAGGAGTGCTTCTGTATACAGGCTTCTTACAAATATATCCGTTTAGATAAATCTGATTGGGATTCTTTATTTTCTTTTCATCATCGATGAAATTGATTTCCCTTGCGAATACCGTCAGCAGAAGCTTGTTCCCGTCATTGTTGTAGCTGTTGTATGAGCGGAATTGCCCTTCTACTTCAATAATCTTATCTATCTCCAATTTCTGTTTGGCAATCAAACGTTCTGAAACGGTAACCGGAATTTTGTCAGAACAATCACTGAGTCTAGGAACCTCAAGTATAAAGCTGTAAAATCCTTCCCCATATACTTCGTGACTAAACTCCAACTCTGATACAATTCTACCGGAAATGGTCACCATGTTGTTCTCAATGATGTTACCGACCATCCGACCCCCACTCTCCTCTCTTAAGCTCATGTGTATCTTGCGTTTTATCTAATGTAAATTTATTCGTGAAGGGCAAGTTTTAGAAGTAAATTTTCTGTTGTTCTTTTTGTTTTTTATTCTTGCCTCTATTCTCTATGCCCCAAAACTAGATACCTGTCAAAAACTAAAGGAGTTCCATTCTTAAAATTTGCCTTTAAGCTATATTATATTATATATTTTTCGACTTGAAAATCCCTCATTCTCCATTTTCAGATAATTTGCTAATATTTTTTTCATCTACTGTAATTTCATTCCAGAGGGAGCGAGAGAATTCAGATCAACCCCGTTAACAATGGCAAAGCTGGCAGCCGCCAAAATATTGTACGAATCTGTATCTCCTGCTTGAACGGGGATAATATATTCCTGGGGTTCAATCATCCGTCCGTTTTTTGTAGAAATTGTTTGCTGCAGAGAGCATATGAAATTCCCATTAAACACTGGATCACCGATGCTGGAGGTCGTCACGGACGCTTTGGAATTGAATCCATAGGTTACGATCGGATGCTTCATTCCCTGAACAAACTGGATAATCTCACTGTCATCCGCATTGAGGATCGCAATCCCCTTTTCGTCTAATAAGGAAATCATTCGTTTTAGAAAATGCTCGTGATCATTTCCCTGATCTTCCTTAAACTCATCGGCTTTATCGGTATAGATCATGACATCGAAGTGAATACTTTCTAATATTTCTTCTCCGGAATTTTGCAAATTAATTTTGAGTATCAGAATATCAATACCGCTTTTTAACAGTTCAAAAACATAACTCTTGATTCTTTTTGAGTCCAGCCCCGCAAGATTTTTTGCATCGACAATACTTATCTTTTTGCCAGTAGAAGAAAAAATTGAGTTTACAAGATTTGCAGTATCATTTACGCCGTTTTGCCCGACAATACCGGTGATGAGCATGCTTCAACCTCATTTCATTGATCGTATTGTGCAGCTTATTGTACTTTTTTCACTTAGCAAACTTTTATTTATGTCAGTATATTATAACGAACTTGGCACCCTCTTCTTGATTAGTATTGCCATCCATCGTTTTCATGCCTTGCTTCAAATATTATCATTGTAGCTCATACAGAACATCAAAATTTTCTTCCTTTAAAATTACCGATAACAAAATATTTCTTGAAATGAATTCTGTATCTCGGTCTTGGAGATAAGGAGCAGGTCGAGTATTTCAGGACTGTTCCAAAAGATATCAAGCGCTCGTCTGATTCACCCCTGGTTTTCAGTTCATTATCTCCAGATTAAAGTTTTTAAAGATAAAAAAAACACCTTGTAATATGAAAACTCTTCGTATTGAACTCAAAGTTTTCATTCGGGTCCACTATTTGAAATGGCTATTACAAAAGGTGCATTCTATATTTACTCGTAAATATAGAATGCACCTTTTTAAAAATTTTATGTAAAAACATCAATTCTGTTTAAATTCCTTATCTTTCGGTTTCTGCCTTCCCTCAAAGTCAATATAATAGTTTTCTCGCAGGATCATTCCGGAGACAGGAAGGAAACCATATCCGTCATTTTTCAAGTACTGGATGATGGAGGGAAGAACCTTTGCAGTGTGCGGGGTATCATTGTGGAAGAGAATCACAGACCCCGTCTTTACTTTCTGTACCACTCTATTGGTGATTTCCTGCTGGCTGATTCCCGGTTTCCAATCCAGCGAATCCACATCCCACTGAATTGTGTAATACCCCAGCTCTCTTGCAGTCGCAATGACTTGATTGCTGTAATCACCGTAGGGAGGCCGCATGAGATTGATATCATTTCCTGTCAGCTCATTAAGAACTTTACTGCAGTCCAAAATCTCCGATTTTAGTTTACCTTTGTCCAATGCCCCCATCCGAAGATGTGAGTAGCCGTGATTTGCCACATCATGACCTTTTTCAGCAATCATCTTCACAGCTTCAGGATATTTCTCCGCCCATTGCCCTACAATGAAAAAGGTAGCTTTAATACCTTCCCTTTCCAGGGTACCTAATATATCGGGAATATCATCTGCTCCCCAGGCACAATCAAAAGTGATCGCAACTTTTTTCTCAGAAAGGTCCACTGAATATATGGGTAAGTCTTTATCTGTTCCAAATACGCTGATGGTACCGGAAGTGAATATGACCACGGTCAGAACTGCCAAAAGGATCGTCAATATCAAGGCTGCCGCTGCAAACCCAAGGGTCCTGGCTTTAAAAACAAATATCTTCATATCCCTGTCTCCTAAAACATCTTCATAATATAAATATTTTTAAAGAGACAAATATATGTGTATTTATTATCCGTAAGCTTACTTTAAAAGTACCACGGTAACCCCCTCGTTGTTAGTAATCCTTCGTTCGTAGTTCTCCAGATCTTTGCATATCGCTATCATCTCTCTTTTTCTGAAAAACCATTGCTCACCGCCGGCAAAATTTCTTACAATCCCTTTCATACTGCTTTCCCCCAGACACCTTTTGACAGCGGTTTTTATACTGCCTCCAACCCCGGAGGCACCATAGCCGTGTATCAGGATGACCGCTTTATAGCCTTGTCCTTTGCATGTCATCATAGAATTCTTCATTTTTTGTATCGCCGACTCTACAGTGGGCATTCCATATTCCAAGTTGATCTCCTTCACTTTACCGGGCATACTGAGTACCTTTCATCCTAAACTTTGTTAAGCGTTTTGCTTAACGCTTATATTATTTAAATAAATAGAGCTTTTTACTTCCTTTCACTTTTCAATAATCTGGTCAATGACTGAAGGATTTCGGCAAGACGCACTGTCTCAGTCATAAAAAATTTTGCAAAAGAAAAATCCAATAATTGACCTGTCTATAACTTTACAATGTATCCTTATCCTTAGCAATATCTATTATGCTTCAAATTATCAAAGGAGGATAATCCATGGAAAATGATTTTAAGGCGGTCAGAATCGTTAAAAGCCATGAACTGATGCTGAATGCAGATGTGAAAACTGTTTTTCCCTTGCTTTGTCCGGTAAAGGAGAGGGATTGGGTGAATGGTTGGGAAACCGACAGCACCCTCATTTATTCACAATCAGGCATTGCTGAAGAAGCTTGTATTTTTGAATCCAATCTGCCTGAAGGAAGAGCTGTCTGGATTTGCAGTAAATATGATCCGAAAAATAATGAAATCGTATATATCAAGCATATTCTGGACAAAGCTATCATCCAATGGGGATTTAAACTTAAGGATCATCCGGAGAATAAATCAATCGCAGAAATTACTTATAACATAACGGGCTTGTCAGACGAAGGAAACAAGTTCTCAGAAGGGTTTATGGAAACAGGCTTCTCTTCCTTAATGCATTGGTTTGATGAAAGTCTGAATTACTATTTGGAAACCGGTAAAATGAAAAAGTAGTATGAAAAGAGGCGGCAGTAGTTGCTGCCGCCTCCACACGCTCCCTTACTCCTGTCTCTTATACACATCTGACGCTGCCGACGAGC
>JAOAAU010000072.1 GCA_026418695.1 Clostridia bacterium | reverse complement strand
GGATCTATATTACTACATATTTCTAATTTTATTCCTCTGATTAAAATGTTTAGGCAAAAAATAGAACTAACTCCAAATTGGTAACTTGGAGTTAGTTCAACATTCTGAGGGGATACTAAATAATTATTTAGTATCCCCTTTTTCTAATTATGATATCAAGAGTTTGAAGAAATTGAGAAGCGTCCCCCAAGAAAAAAAAGCAAGCCGAGTATCTCGGCCTGCTTTATATAGCTGTCTCCTTACTGAGCAGCAGTCGTAAAACTAAAAGAGTAGGGTTCAATAACTCTACCGTCCTTATCCTTTACGTCTGAAACCTTAATTCTATACTTTGTTGCAGGCTTTAATTTATTCACAGCAACAATCCAGGTACGGTCAAAGTAAGAGCCGCCTTTAGAGACATCGTTAATCCTATTGCCCTGATCATCGTAATAATCAATGCAAAGGGGGTCCATATCAACGGGCTTGGAAAACACAATCCTGATCTCTGTTGAATTGACCGGCACATTGGTTGCACCGTCTGCTGGTGTAGTGCTGACTACCTTAGGAGCAACTGCCGGAACTTCAAGAGGCGGCTTTGAACTGACAACGCTGAAGGATTTTGAAATCATCTCTGCTATTGGCTTGATTAAAGCGTTCTCACACTGACGTTCTTGTTCTGTGATTGCTTGAGCCACACCACCCGAGTATTTTTCCTTGCCGCTGATCTGAACCCTTGGGATAATAGTCCCAATGCCCCTTCCAAAGATCATTTTTTTGTCTCCGAATTGATCACTATAATCAAGGAGGATACTGTTTTGCAATTTTTGTTTATTAAAAGATGCGAAGGCACCTTCGTTGAGACGGTTTAAAACTCCATCCAGGGTAGTATTTTCTAATGAAAAACTATCTCTGTAATCAACGATATTCGGGTCTGTAGTGTAAAATATATTGATCCGAATTCCATTGAACTCAGCGATTTGGAAGGGATACTCCGGGTGTTGATTCAGCAGGGTATCCTTGTTATAGGGTTTAAACTCGAATTCTGCAGGGTATTCAAAGGTAATATATCCATCGTTATAGATCCGGCTGCCGGTGGTCTTATCCTGACTGATCACGGGAACTTTTTCTTCCCTGACAGCAGAAATACCCGATTTGTAAATTAATGCACATGCTTCAGCCCGGGTAAGGGTGCTCTGTGGATTAAACTTATTTTCACTGCCTTCCATCACCTTGTTTTTGATTGCAATTGCTACAAATCCCTTTAGACTTGGTGTGATTTTGTCTTTATCTGTATAATTGGCCAGAAGGCTTAAATCCGGCTGTTCTGTATGAAGTCCTTTGGCTGCAACAATGGCAACAGCCATATCTTCTCTGACAGCGGGCTGATCCCCTCTGAAGTATAAATAGTCGCCAATTTTATAACCGGTTAAATATTTTTTTACAGCTTCAATATAGGAATAAGCCCAGCCATCCTTAGGTACATCGGCGAAAGTAGCATTGGCAGGAGACTGAGGAGCAAGACCAAGTGCCAGAACCAGCATTTTTGCGAATTGTTCTCTTGTGACAGGAGTGTTTGGCCTGAAGGTTTCATCCTCAAAGCCATTGATGATTCCCTTTCCGACCATATCCATAACGGCTTGATAAGCCCAGTGGCTTTCATTAAGATCTTTAAAGCGCATTACATTCTCGGCATTTACCGGAAAAGAGACAAACAGGACTAATATGCATAGGACCAACGCGAGAATCCTCGTCTTCAAAAATATCCCTCCTTGCAATTATTTTCCATTATTATATTATTGTATCCAGAGATATGCAATATGGGATATGCTTTGTTACTTCAGATTAGGGCTTGCAGCATTTGATTATCTTGGATTAGTCCTATATAAGCTCTTTTTTATATTGTTCAAGCACCCTCTTGGTACACCAAAGAAAGGAGTATTGATTATAGGATAAGAGAGCCAGGAAGTCTTATTTACTTAGAAAGTAAAAAATTGTTTATCTAAGCAGAAAATTTGAAAATTGACCGAACCTTTTTCAGTCTGGATGTGTATATAGGGCAAATACCAAATGAAAGGAGGATTGTTTTTGAAAAGGGAAATATCAAGAGAACTTGCGGAAGAGATTTTTAAGGAACATTCAACCTATGTTTATAGAATTGCTTTATTCCTTATGAAATCAAGGGAACTGGCAGAAGATGTTACCCAGGAAACCATGATTCAAGTATTCCGCAAATATCACACTTATGATTCTTCAAAGCCGATACGGCCGTGGATATATAAAATTGCTGTAAACACAACAAGAAATATGCTGCGGAAACAAAAATGGCTCCGGTTTATTGGAGAAGTTCCTGAAAGTGATCACTCAGAGGTACTGGAAAGCACAGTGGTAAAAAGTGAAGAAGAAAAGGAACTGTGGAGAGAAATCAACAATCTGACGCTAAAAAGCCGGGAAGTTATCATACTCCATTTTTATGCCGGTATGAAGCTGAAAGAAGTTTCGGATATTTTAAGCGTTCCTTTGGGGACTTGCAAGTCAAGGTTGAATTCTGCCTTAAATACCCTTCGAAAGCAATTGCCTAGAAATGAGTTTGACTTTTTGGACCGGGGAGGTAATGCCTATGAAACAATTTAACAATGATTTAGGAGGAATTATGAAAGATTCGTTAGGACAACATTCATCAGATACTTCATTTGATTCCGTTTGGAAGGAGTATCTGAAAGGAAAGAAAAGAACTTTTAAAAGTAAAAAGCTTTTAACTGTACCGCTGGTAGCATTGATTACCTTTATCGCTCTGTGTACTGTCGGATTTGCCGGTTACAGTATCATGAAGAACATTGACAAAACGGATGATCCTTTTGTCAACGATTCTCAAGTGATCGGGAAGTGGGAGGCAGTAGATCTTGTGCAAAAAGCGGAAGAATTTACGCCTGATAAGAAGGCTTGGCAAGGAGAACTATACCTTACAGCCTTTGCTTTTATCAAGGATGGGAAAATGCTGATGGCTGCTGAGGGCAGAAACTTGTCAACTACCACATTCTGCTGGACAAAAGACAAGATACTTAACAAGCAGGAGAAGACCTCAAGCAAGTACCAGATTAAAGAGATGAATGGTTCCACGTATATGTTTTTTGAATGGAAGAGCGGAGACTACACCTTCAAAAATATGACACCCTGGTTTTATGTGTTAAAGAAGATTGATAGCAACGACTATTCAAACTTCAAGATTGCTCGGATTGAGGATAAAACAGACTATCCTTTTGTAGATGAAGCTCAAATGAAGGGAAAATGGTGCAGCGTAGATTTTGTTAAAAACATAGATGAGTTTAAACCAAATGAAAAGAATTGGTTGGGTGACCTTTTCCTCCTTGAAATGAAAATGGAGGATGGTGGAAAGCTTACATCTACAACGACTGCTGAAAGCTTTTCCGGTGAAAAGATTTCATGGACCAAAGGGATGATCCTAAATAAGATTGATAAGACAGCCAGCAAGTGTGAAATCAAGGAAATTGATGGTACAAAGTACATGTTCTTTGAATGGAAAAGCGGGGACTATACGGAAAGAGGCATGAAACCATTTTACTATGTACTGAAGAAGGCTGAGTAATATACGAAAAGAATAGAGTATCAAAATTATAGGGATCCTAAGTCGACTGGGATCCCTATAATTTTATTGGTTAATTGAGAAACATCCCCAAAATCTGAAACACCGAGATAGCCTTACATTTAATTCTTTAAAGAATATATTCTTCCCTTTTTATTGAGTTTTTGAGAAGCGTCCCCATTTATTTTTGCTCAAGATTCCTTCTCTTTCACAGGAAAATAAATCTCAAATTCACAGTAGTCCTCTCTCGAAGTACTATTGTCGATTCTCTCAAAACGGTATTCATCTACAATCTGGTAGTGAGAATTCATTATCCAATTGTAAGCAAGATTATAAGTACTCAAAAGAGCCGGTTGAGTGAGGTGCTTGGGGTGATGAAGACCGATGTACTTGAAGGCAACGTATTGACTGGCCGGGATGGTCGTACTCACCATTCCGGTTGGAATATCTTCTATACTGGATACTTCGATGGATGGAATATAATATTTGTAATTTTCATTCGGAACAAATTTGATTAAAGCGATATAGACATCTGGATTCTTTGCGAAATGGATCTTGTGTCGATGATTGAAGAAGAAGTCATTTCCCACCTGGTTTGCAATATGAAAATGCAAGTTATCTTCAAAATAGATTTTGTGCTTGATGCCTACGGTCAAAAACTTAGGGCGAAGAACGATTTTCGGCTCCAGGAAGATTCCGTCCTCAACAGGGATTGCTAACCCAAGATTGATTTTCTCGGTGATCTGGATTTCAGTTCGCTCTTTGCGTACTTTTGCCGGACTGATGTTAAAGGTATTTTTAAAGGATCGGATATAGGACTGTTCATAGTCAAAACCATATTCAGCGGCGATATCAATGATTTTCAAATCCGTATTGATCAACTCCTTGATACTTCTGGCCAGTTTGCGGTTTCGTACGTATTCCATCAGCGATTTGTCCGTGATCGCTTTAAAAATCCTGTGCAGGTGGTATTTGGAAATACCGGTATGCTCAGCAGCAATTTCCAGAGTAATATTATTCTTTATGTTTCCTTCGATGTACTCTATTAGATTTTCTATTCTTTTAAGTGTATTGGTTTTTGACACAACAGTCCTCCATTTATACTATGAGTTTGGTAAACCTGATTCCAGATCATCTGCAAGAAGGTCAATCAGCGCTGAAAGTTAAAAAACAGCAAGAAATGTTAATTTTTGTTTAGAAAATTATATATCATTTAAAATTAAGGATCAAGACAAACGTTTGTGTGAAAACAGCATTCAGCAACAGAACACACTGGACCGGCCTGTGTTCCTTTGCGTAAGGAAGCAACAAATTATGAAATTCTGGAGTGGAGGACAATTTATGAAAAGAAATCATCGAATGATTGCAAGAATTCTAACAATCATATTCTGCTTTTGTATCACCTTTGGAACCTTGAATGTATTTGGCTTGGAAAGTGACGGATCATCCGCGGCTCTTTCAGGGAAAGTATTAGAGGTTCAGATACCTGCGCCATCACTTAGTAATAATATATTGGGAGAATCCGACAAACAGCCTGCGATATTATACCTTCCACCATCGTATGATGCCGGAAAAAAGAGCTATCCTGTAGTTTACTTTCTACACGGATGGGCGGATGAGTTGAAACTATATAAAGAAGGCTACCGTTTTAAAATGAAAGAGGTTATGGACAAATTGATTAGTGAGAAACGTTCCGAAGAAATGATCGTTGTGATCGCAAATGCGAACACAAAATACCTCGGTAGTTTCTTCACGAACTCATCTGTTACAGGCAACTGGGAGGATTTCTTCGTAAAAGATGTGGTCAATTATATGGATTCAAATTACAGGACACAAAAGGATTCAAAGTATAGAGGTTTAGGTGGATTCTCCATGGGGGGATATGGTGCGTTAAACATAGCTATGAAGCATCCGGATATTTTCGGTTCCGTGTATGCATTAAGCCCTGGACTATTCAATCAGAACGGCTTGTTTAACACTGTGATGTTTGATAGCGAGAATTCAATAACAGAATATCTGAAAATTGAAAAGGAACTGAATTCAAAGCCTTTGACAGAAGCAAAAAAGGAACTTTTTGATAATATCGTTAATTGGAAGTTCTCCTTCCCATTCATCTTTGCGGTATCCTATGGAACTTGCCTTTCACCGGATCCTGATAAGGTAATACCGATAAACTATCCGTACAAACAGGAAAATGGTAAACTTGTTTTAGATAAAGAAGTTTTGAAGGCATGGGATAGTGGATTCGGAAATGTTCAGGAGGAAATAGTCAAGTATAAGGAAAATCTGCTAAAGCTTGGGGAAATCAGAATCGATTATGCGGTACATGATGGCTTCAAATGGATTCCGGAAGGGAACCGTTATTATGCACAAGTGCTTAAGCGGGAAGGGATTCCATATACGCTGCTTACCTTTGATGGAGACCATGCAGATAAGGTAAACGACAGACTGGAACAATATATCTTGCCTTATTTCTCCAAGAGATTCTTTTCTGCGCCGCCAGTATCTTCAAACTCCAATATAGCTCCGGAAGAATACCGCTTAGCCAGCTGGGCTAAAGACCAGGTAAATACCCTATGGGAGAAGGATATGGGGGACGCTAAAGTTTTCGGCGACTACAATAGCAACATTTCCCGGGAAGAGTTTGCGATGCTGGCTATAAAACTTGTTGAGAAATATTTCGGAAAAGCGTGTGAAAAAGCTGATGCTTCCACATTCAATGATATTGATCAGAGTATATATGCAGAGGATATATTGAAGGCCTACAAGCTTGGAATCACTAAGGGGAAAGGAAATGGTAAGTTTAACCCCAAGGGACAGATTACCAGACAGGAGATGGCCGCAATGGTATTTAACCTGCTGAAGGCCATCAAGCCGGATGGAGATTATAAAGCCAAGTCCGAAGTGAAATTCTCTGATAGTGACAAAATTGATTCATGGGCAAAAGACGCACATGCGTACTTATTTGAACAGAATATTATCACAGGTACAGATAACCTGACCATTTCACCTCTAGCGAATACCACCAGGCAGGAAGCCTTGGTGATCGGCTATAGAACTGCCAAGCTTTTAGGGGTAATTCAATAGATCTAAAAACTTAACTGTCATATAAGAACACTTTATTTTGAGAGTAAGAAACACGGTTATATAACCAATAAAAAATGGACACCTCCGGGTGTCTGTTTTTTTATTGGTTTAGTAATTTGTCACGTAGAATTCTTATGTAAATATCTCCAATGCCATTCATGTTTGGACAGTGTCCTCCTTACGCAGAACAAGATATTAGGTTTTGACACTATCTATCAGTGTCAAAAATGCGGAACAATTCATTGAATACTGGTATTTCGCGAGCTTATAATAAAATCATAAAGTACGAATATCAAAACAATTCAACTTCTACGAGTATGACTTCTTAAATAGATAAGTTTAAATTCCAGGAGTTCGCAAAAAGATAAAGGAGAGATGACCGATGAGTTTTTCATTCTTTGGAAAGAAAGAGAAACAAGCTGAAAACTGTGCTGAAAAGAACACCCAGATAAATAGCAGCGAAATAACAGCAAGCAATACTGGAGATGTACTCATACTTGAAAATATTCAGATCGGACAAAAAAGTGTATCCAAGGAAGAAGCTATTGAAATGGCTGGACAACTTTTGGTCGATAGTGGATATGTCATGCCGGAGTACATCGATGCGATGAAGGAGAGAGAAAAAGTACTGTCCACGTATATCGGCGAAGGAATTGCAATTCCTCACGGTGTAGGGGCTGCAAAAGATAAGATTATAAAAACTGGAATCAGTGTTGTTCAGTTTCCGGAAGGTGTTGTCTTTGGAGAAGGGAATAAGGCTTTTTTAGTAGTAGGAATCGCAGGAAAAGGAAATGAACATATGAAAATTCTTACGAACCTGGCAGAGTTTATTCAGGAAGGGATAACCATCAAAGAGTTGTTTACTACTGAAGATAACATGAGAATTTTCAATGCATTTACCAGTAAGTTATAAGGTGTAATTCAATCAATCGCAATGTTGGAGATAGGGTGATGGATATATGATAAAAGGAATTCCGGCCTCAAAGGGAATAGGGATCGGTAAGGCGCTGGTATATAAGGAAGCAGAGGACTCAAATAAATTTGCCGGTAGGAAAGTAACAGAGACAGAAATCGAAAATGAGATTTCACGATTCAAAGCGGCCCACGAAGCTACCGGTAAAAAGCTCGATGAAACGAAAATCAAGGCCTCAAAGGTTCTTGAAGAAAAAGACTTGCAGCTTTTTGAAGCTTATAAAATGGTTTTGAATGACCCGATTCTCAATGATATGGTTCTGGCAAATATAAAAACGCAGCTTTTATGTGTTGAAGCCTCTGTCTTGGAAGCAGTAGGCAAGATTAAAGCAATGTTTTTGGCAATTAACAATGAGTATATGAAGCAAAGGGCTGAGGATGTTGAAAATGTCGGAAACTATATCCTGGATGCGCTTTTAGGAAGAGAACGGATTGATTTATCCCATTTGGAGGAAGACACCATTCTGATAGCAAAGGACCTGACACCGGCCGATACAGTGGGTTTGGATAAAAAGCATATCAAAGGTTTTGCTATTGAAAAGGGCGGAGAGACCTCCCATACCGCAATTGTAGCAAGGACTTTGGAGATTCCTGCAGTCGTAGGCTGCGGTGAAAATATCATGAATATTTCATCAGGAGATTCGCTCATCCTGGATGGAGAAACGGGGATTGTAATTATTAATCCCAAAGCAACAGAGTTTGAAGAATATTCTGCCAAGTTTCTCAAGCATTCTACAGAAGCTGAGGAAATTAAGCAACTGAGGGATAAATCAGCAGAAACCAGGGATGGTATAAGGGTTGAACTGGTCGGAAATATAGCAAAACCGGAGGAGGCTTCATCTGTCCTGGAAAAAGGCGGGGAAGGAATCGGCTTGTTCAGAACCGAGTTTCTTTATCTGGATCGCAGCCAGCTGCCAACGGAAGAAGAACAGTTTCAGGAATATAAAAAAGTTGCAGAAAGCATGGGCGGTTTGCCTTGCATTATCAGAACGATGGACATCGGCGGCGACAAACAGATGAAAAGCCTGCACATGCCGGCGGAAGAAAACCCGTTCCTTGGTTATCGAGCTATAAGGATCTGCCTGAATGAGATTGAGATATTCAAGACGCAGTTAAGAGCGATTTTAAGGGCCAGTGTGTATGGAAAGTTAAAGATTATGTTCCCGATGATTTCAGGAATTGAGGAACTAAGAGAAGCCAAGAAAATATTAGGTGAAGTCAAGGCGGAATTGAATGAGAAAAATATTCCCTTTGACCAGTCTTTGAAAATCGGTATTATGATTGAAATACCTTCAGCAGCAATGATTGCAGATCTTCTTGCAAAGGAAGTGGATTTCTTCAGCATCGGTACCAATGATTTGTGTCAGTATACCCTTGCTGTAGACCGAATGAATGAGAAGGTAAGCTATTTATATAACCCGCTGCATTTAGGTGTTTTGAGACTTATAAGAAATATTATTGAAGCCGGACATCAAGCTGGAATCAAAGTTGGAATGTGCGGTGAAATGGCTGCAAATATTGAAAACGCTGTTATACTGCTTGGATTAGGGTTGGATGAGTTTTCCATGGTGCCTTCGTCGATCCCGTATGTTAAAAGAGCCATTCGAAATATAACTTTTGAAAAAGCAAAGCAGATTGCTGAGAATGTCATGAAAATGGAAAATACAAAACAAATCAATGATTATGTAAAGGAGAGATTGTATGCTGACTAAAAGCTTTGAAATTACCTGCCCTGTTGGACTGCATGCAAGACCGGCATCGATTTTGGTGAGTGTGGCCCAGGGGTTTAAATCAAGTATTTTAATCAAATATCAGGATAAGGAAGTTCCTGCAAACAGTTTAATTGGTGTAATGACACTGGGAGCAGAGACTGGGCAAAGCGTTGAAGTTACTATTTCAGGCGAGGATGAGGAGAAAGCGATGGAGCGCCTGGAAGCATTCTTTGAAAAGGAATTGAAGGATTTATAATTCAGTTTTAATTAAGCAGGTAGTGATTTCTCAAGGTGGATACTTTTTCGCAGCAGGCCTTACAATAGTCCTCTATTCTAGATACAGAGCGGCTATTTGGGATATAGAAACAAGCATATTTGATATAGGAGGAGTCAAAATGAATTCAAATCTGAATGCCACTTCATCCGCTCCACAGGCGGGCTTGAAAGAACAGGTTCAGAAGGTAGGAAGATTTTTAAGTGGTATGATCATGCCGAACATCGGAGCGTTTATTGCATGGGGATTGATCACTGCATTGTTTATCGGTCCCGGATGGTTTCCGAATGAAACCCTTGCGCAATTGGTCGGACCGATGCTAAAGGCGTTATTGCCGATTCTTATTGGTTATACCGGCGGTAGGGCTATTGGCGGGCAACGTGGTGCTGTTGTTGGTGCAGTTGCAACTTTTGGTATGATGATGGGTGCGGGCGGAGCTAAAAACCTGGCTGACGGAACTCCAATGTTCCTGGGAGCCATGATGGTAGGTCCCCTGGGTGGATATATCATTAAAAAGCTGCAGCAGGCAATGGACGGAAAAATTCGCCCTGGTTTTGAAATGCTCGTAAATAACTTTACAGACGGTATCGTTGGAATGATTCTGGCTTGTATCGGTCTTGTAGCGTTTGGACCAGTCGTGGCAGCGGCTACAGCTGCATTCGGGAATGCTGTTAAAGCGATTGTTGAAGCAGGCCTGTTACCTTTAGCAAGCTTATTCATCGAACCGGCAAAAATACTATTCCTCAATAACGCCATCAATCATGGAGTACTGACTCCACTTGGAACTCAACAGGTAACAGAGGCAGGAAGGTCTATCTTCTACATGCTGGAATCCAACCCTGGACCAGGATTGGGAGTATTGCTCGCTTATATGATTTTTTCAAAGGGTATGGCAAAACAATCTTCCCCGGGAGCAATCATCATCCACTTCTTTGGCGGAATCCATGAAATCTATTTCCCATATATTTTGATGAATCCTATTCTTGTACTGGCTGTAATCGCGGGCGGTATGTCCGGAGTATTTACCTTCAGTATTTTAGGTGCAGGTTTGATTGGACCTCCAGCACCGGGAAGCATTTTCATGTACTTTATCATGGCACCAAAAGGCGGTCTGTTTGCTGCATTGGCGGGTGTCCTTGTATCAACCGTAGTATCTTTCCTTGTAGCGTCCGTATTCATTAAGAGATCCAAGGAGTTCTCAGGTAAGGATTTGGAAGATGCACAGAACACGGTAAAAGAAATGAAAGCAGCGAGCAAAGGTGTAAATGTTAAAACATCCGTAAGGAAAATCGTTGTAGCTTGTGATGCTGGAATGGGTTCAAGTGCAATGGGTGCATCCACATTGAGAAACAAGCTCAAGAAGCTGGGCTTGAATATCGAAGTAACGAACTGTGCGATCGAGGACATTCCTTCAGATACGGATATTGTAATCACACATGATAGTTTAAGTGCCAGAGCAAAAAGTGTTGCACCAAAAGCGGAGCACATCTCTATTACAAACTTTGTAAGCAGTCCTGAGTATGATGAACTGGCCAAAAGATTATCATAAGCAGTGAAGATTCATAGGACAGTGTAGAAATACTTTCACTGTCCTATAAATCCATCTAATAAGCAGACTTCTGAGAAATCTAAAGATATAATAATGGAAGAATCTACAGAAGCTATACTGGTATCCAATTCTGTTTTTGTTGAGGAGGTGGTATTGCTGGATACAAAGATCAACCTGCGGGTAAAGAATATTCTGCAAAAAATATTCAGTGAAAATGATTATACAACGGTAACAGCAATCGCCAAGGAACTTGGAATCAGTAACAGGACCATTTTAAGAGAATTACCGGCTGTAGAGAAGTGGCTGGCCAAAAGAGGATGCAAGTTGGAGAAGAAGGCCGGTGTGGGAATTCGCGCCATTGGAAGTACTGACGACAGAAACAAGATCATCAGCCTACTTGAAGAGGAAAAGGAAGAGAAAATATATACACCCAAGGAAAGACAGACCATTATCTGCAGTGAACTGCTGCAAAATCAGGAACCTGTGAAACTGTATACCTTCACGAAAACGTTGAATGTTACGGAAGGGACCATCAGCAATGATTTGGATAAACTGGAGGAGTGGCTGGCAAACCAGGGGCTTACGTTGGTGAGAAAGCCTGGACTTGGGATTTACATCGAAGGTGAAGAAGACAGTATTAGAAAATGCATGATCAATTTGATTTATGAAAATTTGAATGAGAACTACCTCTTGGGATTGATAAGGAAAAACATTTCGAAAGAGCAGGTGCCTGTCAGCAAAACGGAGCTTATAGCCCGAAGCAGACTTTTAAATCTGGTAAACAATAACACAATTCATGAGTTGGAGAACCTGGTACATCGCGCAGAAGAGCAAATAGGATACAACCTTGCAGACAGCGCAGTAGTTGGCTTAATTGTACATCTTGCCATTGCGATCCAGAGAATCAAAAAGAATGAAGACATCGTCATGGATAAGCAATTTATGGAAGATTTAAAAAAGAGTGAGGAATATGCAGTTGCAGAGAGGCTTGCACTGGAGATTGAAGATATATTCGGCATTAAGATCCCGCTGGATGAGATCGGTTATATTACGATGCACATTAAGGGATCCAAGAGTAGAGAAGTGGCTGGGAAGAGCAGTGAAAAAGCCATTGGAAACAGTGAGCTTGTAGAGCTTTCAAAGGAAATCATAAGAATTGCTGAGAATGAAACCGGCAAATTCCTGTCTCAAAATGAAAAACTTTTGACAGGATTGGTGAATCATCTGGGGCCTGCCATCAGCAGGTTAAGGATGAATCTTGAAATAAGAAATCCACTTTACAAGGAGATTAAAGCCCATTATCCGGATTTGTTGAAATTGGCCGGAAAATGCGTGAGTGAGGTGGAGAAGTTTATTGGGATGAAAATCCCGGAGACAGAAGTTGCTTATATCGCCATGCACCTTGGCGCTGCTATTGAGAAAAGCCAAGTGCCACCGAAGCGTTCTTACAGAGCTGCCATTGCCTGTGCCACGGGAATTGGGACCTCCAGATTGCTGGCAACGAGGATTGAGAAGGAATATAACAACATTGAGGTGGTGGATGTCACTTCAATGCTTCATCTAGAGCAAGATTGGCTGAGAAGCAAGGGGATTGAATTTATTATTTCCACCGTTGGCATCGGAGAGGCTCCCGTGCCGGTAGTCATCGTAAACCCGTTGCTTTTTGAAGAAGACAAACAAAAAATCCAAAAGCTGATCAAGCAACTTGAAAGTGCACCCCCAAGCTCGACGTCCGTTCGGAAAAAAAGCTTGAACCTAAAAGATAAAATGGCGGATTTAAATAACTACAGTAAAGCGATTACAGAGATTCTGGATTACTTTTTTGTCAATGAAGCTACACACGCGGAAGATGTGAATGGGCTGATTGATGAGTTGAGCCGCCAAATTGCACAAAACGAAGAGGCTGAGGAACAACTGAAAGTAGATCTGAAAGCCAGGGAAGCAAAAGGAGGGACCTTTATATCCGAGTTTGGAATACTGCTGCTGCACTGCCGTACCAAGGCTGTAGATAAACTTCACTTCGGTGCCGTAAAAATGAATGGAAGCCTCCGATGCTTAAACAGCGAGATGCAGATGGAAAGGGCAGAACTGGGTATTGTAATACTGGCACCTGAGGACAGCAGTAAATACTTGCTGGAGACAATCAGCTATGTGAACGGGATGCTGGTTGATAATCCTGATTTCATTCAATTGCTGAAGAATGGGACGGAAGAAGAGGCTTTTGATGAATTGAGCGCTATTCTTGAGGAGTTTTACAAGGTTAAGCACAACAAGTATTTATCCGATTCAATATATCGATAAAGAGCTTGAAACATAAATAGGTAGTCATTGATGGAGTTTGCTAAGTGGATAATACGATAGATTGATTTCCACACCATAAATAATGTGTGCACAGAGGTATAAAGATGATTATAACAATTACTCTAAATCCGGCCGTGGATAAGACTGTTGAGATTATAGATTTTGAAGTCGGTACAGTCAATAGAGTGTCTACAACAAGGCTTGATGCCGGAGGAAAAGGAATTAATGTTTCCAAGGTGGTCCGAAGCCTTGGCGGCAATAGCAGAGCTACCGGAATTCTTGGGGGAACCACTGGAAGCTTTATCAAGGAAGCGATGGACCGGTTGGGGATTGAAAATGATTTTCTCTTTATTGAGGGAGAGACCAGAACCAACCTGAAGGTTGTCGATAGCAAAAGAAAAACCAATACGG
This sequence comes from Clostridia bacterium, assembly GCA_026418695.1. Taxonomy (GTDB): domain Bacteria; phylum Bacillota; class Clostridia; order Acetivibrionales; family JAFADI01; genus SKW158. The sequence goes on along the minus strand of JAOAAU010000072.1, from coordinate 5,965 downwards.
ATATCAACGAACCGGGCCCCAGCATTGCAAGCAGCGATATTGAAGCATTAAAACAGAAAATCTTCAGCAGACTTGAAGCGGGATCGGTGGTTGTATTCTCAGGAAGTGTTCCTGCGAATACCGACAAGGATATTTACGGAAAATGGATTTCAGCGGCAAAGGAAGCAGGTGCCAAAACCATTTTGGATGCGGATGGCGAACTTTTGAAGCATGGAATCGAAGCGGGTCCGTACCTGGTAAAGCCTAATATCCACGAGTTGGAAAGGTTTTTCGGAATAAGGATAGAGGATGTTAGGGAAGCAGAACGACTTGCCAGAAGCTTGATTGAAGTGTACGGAATAGAATTGGTAGCGGTTTCACTGGGGGAAAGAGGAGCCATCTTTGTCAACAAGGAGAACTCTTTGTTTGCCCATAGTATTCCGGTTGAGGTGAAAAGTACAGTTGGTGCAGGGGATTCCATGGTAGCCGCGCTAGCCTATTCCATCGATATGGGTTATAGCTTTGAAAAGGCAGTAAGGCTTGCAGTTGCGTCAGGGACTGCCAATGTAATGACTTCAGGAACTCAGTCGGCAGAATTGGAGATTATTAAGGGTTTGGAAAACAAGGTCACATTTGAATATTTCCGTACTTATAAATAAGTGAAGGGTGGCAAAAAGATGAAGACAAGGGCTGTGAGGTTATATGGCAAGAAGGATTTAAGGCTGGAGGAATTTGATTTACCGGAAATTAAGAATGATGAAATACTGGTTCAGGTTGTATCGGACAGCATCTGTATGTCTACCTACAAGGCAGCTGTTTTAGGTAGTGATCACAAGCGTGTACCCAAGGATATTTCAGAGCATCCCGTTATTGTTGGGCATGAAATGGCAGGGAATATCGTTCAAGTGGGCGAAAAGTGGAAGGATCAGTTTAAAGCAGGGCAGAAATTCTCAATGCAGCCGGCTTTGAACTATAAGGGCAGTATGGACTCACCAGGGTATTCATATCGCTACTGCGGCGGTGCAGCAACCTATATCATCATGCCGCAGGAGGTCATGGAATTGGGATGCCTGCTGCCTTACGACGGTGAAGCTTATTACGATGCTTCCTTAGCTGAGCCGATGTCTTGCATCATTGGAGCTTTTCATGCCAGCTATCATACTACCATGGGAAGCTACGAACACAAAATGGGTATTGTAGAAGGCGGAAAACTTGCTATTCTTGCGGGAGCCGGCCCTATGGGGTTGGGAGCGATAGATTATGCCCTACACTGTGACAGAAGGCCAAGCATGATTGTTGTTACTGATATCGATGAAAAGAGATTGAAGAGGGCAGAAACCATTTTTTCTGCAGAAGAAGCAAAAAAGGATGGAATTGAACTGATATTTGTCAATACAAAAGATATGGAGGATGCACCGGCTTACCTTAGGGAACTGACTGATGGAACGGGCTTTGATGATGTTCTTGTATACGCGCCTGTAAAAGCTGCTGTTGAGCAGGGTGACAAGATCCTGGGAAGGGATGGCTGCCTTAACTTCTTTGCAGGCCCGACGGACACTAATTTCTCAGCATTGACCAATTTCTATAATGTACATTACAATTCCACCCATATCGTTGGGACTACCGGCGGCAATACGAATGACATGATCGAGTCGCTGAGAATGACAGAAAAGAATCTGATTAATCCTGCAGTAATGGTAACGCATATCGGCGGGCTTGATAGTGCAGCGGAGGCTACACTTAAACTTCCGGATGCTCCTGCAGGTAAAAAGCTGATTTATACCAACCTTGACATGGAACTGACGGCCATTGATGAGTTTGAGGAGAAGGGAAAAACCAATCCTCACTTTGCAAAACTGGCTGAGATCACAAAGAACAATAAAGGCTTATGGTGTGCCGAGGCAGAGAGATATTTGCTGGAGCATTGGGGCAAATAAGGCCGGAAAGGATCGCCGTAAGGATACCCCTAACAATTTTAGCTGGATACTTGCTTGTGCCATTTCATATAAGTAAGTAGTACTGAACAAAACCATTGTTTCGAGCCAACATCTTCAGGGTGTTGGCTTTTTTCTGCCCGGGAAATAAATTATTCATCCCTTCTATATATCACGATAATGATTTTATTTGGAAGCATTTAGTTGCTATGAAATAAATCAAGGGTTTTTAAGCGTAAAAACTTGATAAGTTAAAATTTTTTCGTCTTCAATATTGTTGTTAACAATAAAAGTTTCGGATAAGATAATTGGGGATAAATATTCTTACGGGATATTAAGAAATGGAGGACTTATCTTTGAAAAAATTTGCATTTGTTTCTGATTTTGATGGGACACTAACCAGCAGGGACTTTTATCATATTGTGATCGACAAGTACTATCACGACTGGGGTAGAGACTTTTATACAGAGTGGAAAAAGACAAAAAAAATTAATGTTGAATTTTTAAATAAAATATTTGGGGCCATGGGAAAGACTGAAGAAGAGATCAGGGAAGAGATTTATCAACTGCCTTTCGATCCTTATGCAGAGGACTTTATAAGAAAGGTCCAGGAGAGCGGAGGCGATTTCTATATTTTAAGTGCAGGAACCTCCTATTACATAAAAATCTTCCTTCAGTATAGAGGTATCGAAAATGTTCCTGTTATCTCAATGGAAGGGAAATATAAAGCCGGTGGAATAGAAATAACGCCGGATAGAACCAGCCCTTATTTCTCAGAAGTTTTCGGACTGGATAAGAGCAAAGTCATCAAGGAATTAAAGACTCAATATGAAAAAGTATTCTTTGCAGGGGACAGCGAACCTGATTTGGCAGCAGCAAAAGCTGCAGACCTGGCTTTTGCAAAAGCAGAACTGAAGGATTTGATGGAAAAAGAGGGGGACACCTTTATCCCGATGGAAAATTACAAAGTAATTGAGGAGCATTTGGTGAAGGAGGGATGGCTCAATGCAAAAGGCAATGAGTGAGATTGCAATTCCTACCGTCCTTGAAGTAGGCAAAGATAAAATGTCCAATATTGGGGTTTACCTGAACAAAGTGGGTTTATCAAAGGTAATTGTCTGTTTTGGAGAGGGTATCCGCGATATGTTCGGAACCCAGGTTATCGATGCTATCCAAAGCCAGAAGTCGGTAGAACTTCTTGATACTTATGATTATGATGATATCAAACTGGAGCGCATTGCTCAGAAAGCTTTTTCGCTCCCTGCACATGTAGAAGCGATCATTGGTGTTGGGGGCGGAAAGGTGCTTGATATTGCTAAGTATATTGCGCATCTGAACAACCTGCCTTTCATCAGTATTCCTACCTCTACTTCCCACGATGGTTTTGCAAGCGCAGGGTGTTCCCTGATCGTGAATGAAAGAAGAACTTCCGTACCTGCCAGAATACCCTTTGGAATTATTGTGGACATCGGCATTATTAAAAATTCACCCGACAAATTCATTTATTCCGGAATTGGAGATCTGATATCCAAGATTACGGCAGTCTATGATTGGCAGTTTGAAGAGAGAAACGGAAAGACCAAAGTCAATGATTTTGCGGTCATGATTGCAAAGAAATCCGTGAACAGTATTGCCAGAATGCCCTATACCAGCATTAAAGAAGATTTCTTTCTAAAGGAACTTGTGGACTCCTTGACAATGAGCGGTATTGCCATGGAGATTGCAGGAAACAGCGCTCCTGCCAGCGGCAGTGAGCATTTGATCTCCCATGCTATGGATAAGCTGCTTGAAAAGCCTTATCTTCATGGAACTCAAGTAGGTGTAGCAACTTATATTATGAGCATGGTTCAGGAACACCGCTATGAAAGAGTCAGAAAGTTCCTAACGGACACAGGTTTCTTTGATCACGTTGAAACACTGGGGATGAAAGCGGAGGATTTTATTAAAGCGATTGATCTGGCTCCGACCATCAAGCCTAATCGCTATACCTTTGTTCATATCCCTGAATACAGAGAAAAGGCAAAGCAGCTTGTAAAAGAAGATGAGATATTGAAAAGGATCCTGCATTAAAAAGAAGATCGATAAAGCAGCCTTCAGAGACTTGCAAATCAAGCTTTTGGAAGGCTGTTTTCATTTTTGAAAAAATTGGGGACGCTTCTCAAAAACTTAAGAAATTCCTTAAGAATAAACTCAAAGGAACCGGAACGTTTATCAAATAATTTACACAATTCTTTGTAAGTAAACGCTAAGAAGACTCAATACTTTTATATTCAAACCCAAATACCTAAATAGAAGAGTATGCTTTTTGAGAAGCGTCCCCAAATCATTAACCCAACCACCGGGAGAAGAATTCCTGGATTTTATCGCTATTCCACTGATGCCCTCCCGGGAAAACATATTGCTGTAATTTGGACTCTTCACCAAAAAGCTTATATGATTGGCGCGTGATTTCTACCTGTTCATTTACGTCCTCAATTCCACGCTCACCATTCAGTGGATCATCCGATCCATTTTGGATCAGTAGCGGTCTAGGTGCTATCAATGCCGCCAAATCTCCCATATCTGCATACTCCCATAGATGCGGTACGAAATTGCAGCCACATAGATGGGTTTTGAGAATTGATTCACGAAATCCGTGCATGTAGCTGCCGACAACAGCGCATTTTATGCGGTCATCCATGGCTGCCAGCCATAGACTTTGAAGGCCGCCTCCGGAGAAACCGCAGCAGCCGATTTTCTCTGTATCACAAATATTCAAGGTTTCGATATAATCCACCAGTCTCATTAAATCCCATACCCACATTCCTGTTAGGGACTGCCCAAGACTGATGGCAGCAAAATTCAATTGAGTGCAGGAGCTTGAAAGCAATTTTTCATCTTCGTCTCCCTGGTTCATCCATTCGCGCCGTTCTCCGGAACCTCTAGCATCGGGACAGAAGACGATGTACCCCAATTGAACCAAATGAACGCCATAGTCGGTCTGATATCTTTCAATACTTCTTTTGACTACAGGAACATCATCAATACCGGCAACTCCGTACTTTCCGCAGCAACCATGCCCATGGGGAGCAATCACGGCAGCTCGTCGATCTCCCTCTTTTATTCCATCAGGAATCAGCATGTAAAAGGGCATCCAAACATCTTTTTCCGTTTGAAGGACCGTCTTTTTTCTTTGATAGCCGTCCAACTGGGTAACTTCCAACACCCGAAAGACAGGTTCACATTTCTCCATTCGGCTAATGCCTGTGATATCTCTAAGAGCAGATCTGAGTTCATTTTTCCATGCATGGAATGCTTTCGGGTCTTTTGCCTGAAAAGCATATTTCCTTGGGTTTTGGTCAAAAAAATTCTTTAAATGTGCACGCGTGGTATAATCCAATGGGCCTTTTATATTGCTCAAGCCAGCTCACCTCTTATTCATCTGTATGAAAAACACTTAGATATAATGATCTGAATCAATGCTGTTAATGAACATGATATCACAAAAACCTGACTTAGTTACAAATAAGTGCTATACAGGAGTGGGTTGAGTAATCAAAGCAATTTTAACGAATAGAAGGACACTGGCTGCCCTCCTTGGCATACAACCTCATCCCAAATCGCTTAATAACCCGCCCGGGATTCCCGACAACCACCGCATAGGTTGGAACATTCTTGGTGACGATGGAACCTGCGCCGATCTGTGAATGATCCCCAATTAGGATAGGCCCCAGGACTTTAGCTCCTGCCCCAATCACCACATTATTCCCTACCGTTGGATGCCGTTTCCCTGAGGAAGTGACACTGGAATTACCGAGAGTAACCTGATGGTACATCAATACGTGATCCCCAATCTCAGCTGTTTCTCCGATGACTACTCCATGGCCGTGATCAATGAAGAAGCCGCGACCGATGTGAGCACCGGGATGAATTTCTATTCCTGTCAAAAATCTTGAAATTTGAGACAGCAGTCTTGGGAGAAAAGGAATCCTCAAGGCAAATAGCAAGTGTGCAATTCGGTGAAAAGTGATCGCCCAAACCCCTGCGTAAGTGAGTAACTCCAGCAGTGAAAA
>JAOAAU010000130.1 GCA_026418695.1 Clostridia bacterium | reverse complement strand
CTGCAATATAGAAAATGCAGCCTTTACCCCGACGAATTGTGCTGAAAGGACAGCGTTTTTCAAAGCGGTTTCTGAAGGCGAACATGAATTCGAGGCTATAGCAATAGCGGGGGGACCCACTGACGGAAGACCCTATGATGAATATTGTGCTCCCTGCGGTGTCTGCCGACAGGTACTTCGAGAATTTGTTGATCCCAAGGCATTTTTGGTGATCTTGGCAAGATCGGAGGAAGATTATTCAATTTATTCCTTAGAGTCTTTACTGCCTTTAAGCTTTGGACCGGAAAACTTATAAAATAAGTAACTGTTCAGTCGCCCTCTAACTAAAGATGAAATCTGATTTACCATCTAGGGCATTTTTAATTGCTATAAATGAATTTATTCCGTGCTTGTTTGCTGTGCCAATATAAGACATGATTTTTACAAAGGAGTCAGCTCCTTCTTTGGTTCGAAAGCATCCGGATACTTTGGTTTTCACCTTAACCATGCGGATGTCTCTTTCTGCCTGATTATTATCAAATGGTACTAAAAAGTTTTTGGCAAATAGGCAGACTCCTGCCTTGTAATCAGCCAGTCGTTCCACCAATGCACGGAGTTTTCCTTTGGGTTGGCGTCCACGTTTCCCTGCTTGCTTTTCTTTGATGGGATTTTGTTCTCTCGCTTCCGTTATGATACAGTCGTATTCCATATCGAAGCTGTGCAGATAATAATAACTCAGGCCTTCCTTACCTGAATCCACTGCTTTGTCCCGTGCTTTTTTCATCCGCAGAAGCAGCTTTTTCATCTTATCTGCCCATGATTGCTCCGGATGGTTTTCAAAAACCCCGGTCAGTTCTCTCAGAAGATGAGCACAACAGATCGCATGGGTAACCGTAGTATAGCTCCAATACGATTTCCAGCAATCATGCACTGCGATACCATTGAATTCAGGAAGGATACCACTGGAGTCCATTCCCTTGGTTCCTCGCTTTTCTTCCAATGAAAGATAGGTGAAATGCTCATTGGAAGCATTATGAACCCAGCAAGTCTTTTTATCAACGCGGGTTCCTGTTTCATCAAAATGTGCCAAGGGGAGTGATGTTACTAAGGTACGGATGCGCTCCACTGTATTCGTAAGCTTATTGGCACAATTTTTCACCATGCTATGGATAGTTCCGGTACTAATGGGAATGCCAAAGACAGCACTCAGGATATCATGGGTACGTTTTATCCCCATCATCCCGACAGTATTGAGAGAAACTGCCAATGCTTCAAGGTTATTGCCATACTGCATGGTTGAAGTGATGTTGGCCGGAAATGTACCAGATATAACCTCTCCGTTTTGCACTGGACATTCAAAGGAAATAACCCGATGAGCAATGACTTTGGTGTTAACTCTGATATCAACTTCATACCTGGTATCGGAGGTTCTGCATGCAGAGCATTTCCCCTCATAAAGGCATCCGCTACATTGTACTGGGTGATGATTTTGCACTTGATCGGGAGTCTGGGTGATAGAAAACCCCCGTCCTTCATGTCCGTCCTGTGCGCCTACTTTTTTGCCGGAAGATTTCCTTAGGCTTTTCGGGGCTGGTTTATTAAATCCGTCACTTGACGGTGGTTTTGAACTATTTTTGCTGTTCTTGCCAAGCTTCTCCTTTAAGCGAAGATTTTCTTCGGTAAGAGATTCCATGTTTTGCTGCAGGGCAGTATTAATGGCTTTTAACTCATGGATGATATTTGTTTGCTCTTGAATGGTTCTTGTCTGATCTTGAATAGTAGCTGTCTGAGTTGAAATGGCTAAAGTGAGCGCGTCAATTCTATCAAGCAGTATTTTAAAAAGTTCATTATTCTTATTTTCAGGCATACCATCCACATCCCTTCAAGTATCTTTTATAATTCTATTATACTTGAAAAGGGAGTATAGGTCCAGCATTATTTTGACCTATATAGTACAATTTTTATTTACGACTGAATAGTTACAATATTTGAAAGGGAAGAGCGCGCTCATGATATTTGATAAGCACGCAAATCTCAAATATAAATTTGGAAATCGTCACTTTTGGGCAGAAGGTTACTA
>JAOAAU010000121.1 GCA_026418695.1 Clostridia bacterium | reverse complement strand
CCCGATCTTAGGAGAAAAATCCTTTTTACTGTTGCGATGTTGATAGTATATAGAATTGGGTCATATATACCTGTTCCAGGTATGAATTCTGCAGCATTACAAGAGCTTGTAAAAGCAGGCGGTACATTATTTGGATTTATGGATATTGTGTCCGGTGGTGCATTTAAAAACGCAACTATTTTTGCAATGAGTATCACACCCTATATCAACTCCTCGATTATTATGCAGCTATTAACCGTAGCAATCCCAAAACTTGAGCAGCTTGCCAAGGAAGGGGAAGAAGGAAGAAAGATCATAGCACAATACACTAGGTATGGAACAGTTGTCCTTGGTTTTATACAAGCGGTGGGCTTATACTTCGGTTTAAGATCAGCGATCACTGAGCCAGGATGGTTGAGCTTCATTACAATCACGTTAACATTTACAGCCGGTACTGCATTCCTGATGTGGTTAGGCGAACAGATAACTGAATATGGTATCGGTAACGGCATATCACTGATCATCTTTGCCGGTATCGTATCCCGTGGTCCTGCCGGACTAAACGCTCTTGTAACATACTACCAGGGCGAAGCACTCGGCGGTGGAGTCATGGGTATTCTGGCAATTGCTGCGATCATCGTAGTATTTATTGCTGTTATTGCAGCTGTTATCTGGGTTCAGCAGGCTGAAAGAAGAATTCCGGTACAATACGCTAAAAGGGTTGTAGGAAGAAAGGTATACGGAGGCCAAAGCACTCACATACCGATCAAAGTAAACCTTGCAGGTGTTATACCGATTATCTTCGCAATGTCCATTATGGCATTCCCATCCACGATCATTAGCTTTTTTGCACCAACTTCCAACAATGCCATCGTGAGATTCTTCAGAGATGCGCAGGGCGGAGTCGGTTATGCACTTGTTTACGCGTTGTTGGTAATGTTCTTCACATTCTTCTATACAGTGATCGTATTCAACCCTGTTGAACTGGCGAACAACATGAAGAAGAATGGCGGATTTATTCCTGGAATAAGACCTGGAAAACCAACATCCGATTACATTGCAAAGGTACTTAACAGAATTACTTGGTTCGGTGCACTATTCCTTGCATTAATCACCGTTATGCCAAGTGTTCTTCAGATATTTACCGGCTTAAAGAATGTTTGGTTTGGTGGAACTGCTGTTTTGATCCTTGTAGGTGTTGCTCTGGATACAGTGAAGCAGATCGAATCACAGATGCTGATGAGACATTACAAGGGATTCTTGGAATAGTTTAGAGTTTGGAGACGCGTTGGGCATTGTGGTTACCACAATTGCTCAACACTAAACCTTCAGCCCTCGACTAGCGACTAAGGATTGAGACAGGAGGGTTTTATAAATGAGATTGATTTTATTGGGAGCGCCTGGGTCTGGAAAAGGCACTCAGGCGACAATGCTCCAAGAGAAACTGAGTATACCCCATATATCAACAGGGGATATATTCAGAAGCAACATTAAGAGCGGTACTGAACTTGGAAAGCTGGCAAAGAGTTATATTGATAAGGGACAGTTGGTTCCTGACTCAGTAACGATTGATATCGTTAAAGATCGGCTTCTTCAGGATGACTGTAAAAACGGTTTCATTCTGGATGGATTTCCAAGAACCATTCCTCAGGCGGAATACCTGGAAGATGCATTGAAAAATATGGGGATTGCGCTGGATGTTGCATTGAATATTCACGTAGAAGACAGTGAGATCATTAAAAGAATGTCTGGCAGAAGAGTATGCCCTGGCTGCGGTATGACGTATCATTTGATATACAATCCCCCCAAGGAAAACGGAGTTTGCGATGGATGCAAATCCGGTGTCATCCAGAGGGAAGATGATAAAGAGGAAACAGTACTCAGCAGACTTAAGGTATACCACCAGCAAACGGAGCCGTTGATCGAGTTTTACAAGGCAAAAGGCAAGCTGGTCACTGTGGAAGGCCAAGACAAGGTTGAAGATACATCCAAAGAAGTATTGAAGGCGTTGGGTAAAGCGTAATGATATCAATAAAGTCGAAATCGGAAATAGATCTGATGAGAAAGTCCGGAGAAATCCTGGCAAAAACATTAGAGATTATAAAAGACGCGATCAAGCCTGGAGTAAGTACCGGGGAGCTCGATCAACTTGCAGAAGATTTTATCAGAAAGCATGGAGCCATCCCATCCTTTAAAGGATATAAAGGGCTGCCGGGTGCCATAGACTATCCCGGAAGCATTTGTGCTTCCGTGAATGAAGAGGTTGTACACGGCATTCCGGGTTTAAAAGTGTTAAAAGATGGAGATATTATAAGTGTTGATGTCGGTGTATATTTAAACGGCTTTCATGCGGATGCAGCAAGAACCTTTGCTGTAGGCAGTATTTCACAGTCTGCAAAGCATCTGATCGAGGTTACCACCCAGAGTTTTTATGAGGGAATTAAAAGTGCGGTTAAGGGAAATCGTATAGTGGACATTTCCATAGCCATACAAAAGTATGTTGAAAGCAACGGTTTTTCAGTTGTTCGAGAATACGTAGGCCATGGGATTGGAAGAGATATGCACGAAGCACCGCAAATCCCGAATTATGCAACCAGGGAAAGGGGCCCGAGACTTGAAGCCGGAATGACATTAGCGATTGAGCCTATGGTCAACCAAGGCAAGTATCAGGTTAAACTGCTTGACAACAAGTGGACGGTCGTAACGACGGATGGAACCTTATCCGCGCATTACGAGAATACCATTGCTGTAACCGACGGTGAACCGCTAATACTGACTGAACTCATTTAAGAAGAGTCAGGGAAAACCGGGAATTGCCGGTTAAGTCATAAATGAAAGCATTGACGATGGAATCCCGGCATTGAGGTGAGTTGTTTGGACATAAACTTAGGTCAGGTTGTATATTCTAAGGCAGGACGGGACGCAGGCAAAAGATTTATTATCATAGCTCAACAAGATGATGCGCATGTTCTTGTTGCAGATGGCGACTTGAGGAGACTCGAAAAGCCTAAGAAAAAGAAAATAAAACATTTGAATTTTACCGAGGAAGTCCTGGAGCAAATTGGTGAAAAGATTCGAAATAAACAAAAAGTGACAAATGCTGAAATAAGGAAGGCCTTGGTAGTTTCTCAGGATATTTGACAAACCGGTTATTCGCATGATTAACTGGTTAAGGGTAAGGAGGTATTTAGTCTTGGCGAAGGAAGACGTAATTGAAGTTGAGGGTACAGTCGTAGAAGCATTACCGAATGCTGTATTCCAGGTGGAACTTGAAAATGGACATAAAGTATTAGCTCATATATCAGGTAAACTCAGGATGAATTTTATCCGAATCTTACCGGGAGATAAAGTAACAATAGAGCTTTCTCCTTATGATTTAACCCGTGGTAGAATAACTTGGAGAGCAAAGTAGTCGGAGGGAGGTAAATATCATGAAAGTAAAACCGTCAGTAAAAGTTATTTGCGAAAAATGTAAGATCATAAAAAGAAAAGGCAGAGTCATGGTGATTTGTGAAAATCCAAAGCATAAGCAAAAGCAGGGCTAAAAATGTTGACAATTGACACTTGACAATGGATAATTAATACTATATGTAATTTGTCAGCGGTTAATTGTCAAATCACATTTAAAATTGCGTCAAGGAAGCGGCTGCATGAGATGATCATGTTCTTTGATGTTTAATGATAAATAGGACTCTGATATTGTTTGTGTAGAAATTTCGAAGACATGGATGGTTTTTAATTGTTCATTGTCAATTATCAATTATGGAAAGAACATTGTTTTTGGAGGTGTTAATTAAATGGCACGTATTGCTGGTGTAGATTTACCCAGAGAAAAGCGCATTGAAGTTGGATTAACTTATATTTTCGGAATCGGCAGACCAAAGTCTAATGAAATCCTCAAGGAAACAGGAATTAACCCTGATACTAGAGTAAGAGACTTGACCGATGATGAAATCAGCAGATTAAGAGAAATCATTGATAAGGAATATAAGGTAGAAGGTGACCTCAGAAGAGAAATCGCTCTCAATATTAAAAGACTTATCGAAATCGGATGTTATAGAGGAAGAAGACACAGAATGGGACTTCCAGTAAGAGGACAGAAGACCAAGACAAATGCTAGAACAAGAAAAGGTCCGAAGAAAACTGTTGGAGTTCAAAGAAAGAAATAAAGGAGGTTAGTTCATAGATGGCAACTAAAACTGCTGGTGCAAAAAGAGCAACCAGAAAGAGAAAAGAACGTAAAAATATTGAACGTGGTGCTGCTCATATCCGTTCAACATTTAATAATACGATTGTTACCCTCACTGATACAGCTGGAAATGCTTTATCTTGGGCTAGTGCCGGAGGATTAGGCTTTAGAGGTTCTAAGAAAAGCACTCCATTCGCTGCTCAAATGGCTGCTGAAACGGCTGCTAAGGCTGCTATGGAGCATGGTCTAAAATCTGTTGAGGTATATGTTAAGGGACCTGGCGCTGGAAGAGAAGCAGCGATCAGAGCATTACAGGCTGCAGGACTTGAAGTTAGCTTGATCAAAGACGTAACTCCAATTCCTCACAATGGATGCAGACCACCTAAGAGAAGAAGAGTATAAAATTGATTGATAATGGAAAATGGAGAATAGAGAATATTCGTTTGCATGATCTTTCAACGGATGATGAAACTGGAATGAAAATCAGTTCTCAATTCTCAATTAGACTAATGGAGGTGTAGATAATAGATGGCAAGATATACTGATGCATCTTGCAGGCTTTGCCGTAGAGAAGGCGAAAAACTTTTCCTTAAAGGGGAAAGATGCTATACAAATAAATGTTCTATTTCAAGAAGAGTATATGCGCCTGGTCAGCATGGCCAGCAAAAGAAAAAGCTGTCCGAGTACGGAATTCAGCTTCGTGAAAAGCAAAAGGCTAGAAGATTTTATGGAATCCTCGAAGGTCAGTTTGCTAAATACTTTGAAATGGCTTCTAAGAGAAAAGGAATCACTGGTGAAAACCTTCTTTCCATCCTTGAAACCAGATTGGATAACACTGTTTACAGACTTGGCCTTGCAACATCAAGACCTGAAGCCAGACAGTTGGTAAGACATGGACACTTCACTGTAAATGGTGAAAAAGTGGATATTCCATCCTACCTACTCAATGTTGGTGATGTAATCACTGTAAAAGATAAGAGCAAGAACTCACCTAAGGTTAAAGCTGTAAGTGAAATTACAGGAAGTAAAGTAATTCCTAAGTGGCTTGAACTCGACAGAGATAATCTTTCAGGCAAGGTAGTCGCTCTTCCTGCAAGAGAAGACATTGACCTGCCGATTAGAGAACATTTGATCGTTGAGTTATACTCCAAGTAATCGACTGTTTCTTTACAACATTGTTCAGCTTGGATAAGCAACTGAAGAATTTACTGATTAGTAATAAGCTAAGAAACAATAATTATTGTAGAAAACTAAGCAAAACGAATCAGTTGCCCTCAAAATTCTAAAAAAGTTTGTCAAGGGAGGGTTCTTGGTGATAGAAATAGAAAAGCCCAAAATAGAATGTGTTGCTTCTAGTGAAGACAATACCTATGGCAAGTTTGTGGTTGAGCCTTTGGAAAGAGGCTACGGTATTACGCTTGGTAATTCTTTGAGACGAATTCTTCTTTCGTCATTGCCCGGTGTAGCTGTAAACCAGATCAAAATTGACGGCGTGCTCCACGAGTTTTCAACAATTCCAGGAGTTGTTGAACATGTAACAGAAATCATTCTCAATATTAAATCCCTTTCATTAAAAATGCATGGGGAAGGTCCAAAGATCGTTTATATTGAGGCGGATGGTGAAGGCCCGGTTACAGCTGGAGATATCAAGGCAGACTCAGATGTTGAGATTCTGAATCCTGATCTTCATATTGCAACTCTCAATGGCGATCACAGATTTTATATGGAGTTCACAATCAATAAGGGAAGAGGATATGTTCCTGCTGAGAAGAACAAGCAGTACGGACAGCCAATCGGGATCATACCAGTTGACTCAATCTACACACCTGTTAGAAAAGTCAACTATACTGTAGAAAACACCCGTGTGGGTCAGGTAACTGACTATGACAAGCTCACCCTTGAAGTGTGGACCAACGGAAGCATCAAGCCGGATGAAGCAATAAGTCTTGGCGCTAAGATTCTCAGCGAGCATTTGAATCTTTTCATTGATCTTTCTGATAATGCGAAGCATACAGAGATCATGGTAGAAAAGGAAGAATCAAAGAAAGAAAAAGTTTTGGAGATGACTATCGAAGAACTGGATCTTTCCGTTAGGTCTTATAACTGCCTCAAGAGAGCCGGAATTAACACTGTTGAAGATTTGATCAGCAGAACCGAGGAAGATATGATGAAAGTCAGAAACCTTGGAAGAAAATCTCTTGAAGAAGTATTGCAGAAGCTTGCTGCTTTAGGATTATCACTTACACCAAGTGAAGATTAAGTCTTAAGACTCAGGTAATGGGTAATAGGCAAGCGATCATAGGTGAAATTGTAAATATTAATCAAATAAGCATATACGACAAAGGATATAGGTCGTTAGCGTGGGTTTATTGGGGTTTATTTCCCATAACCCATTGCCTATAACCTATAACCTGAAGTTTAGTAAGGGAGGGAATTTAAATGCCGTTACAAAGAAAGTTGGGACGCGCTACAGATCAGAGAAAAGCGATTCTCAAGAACTTGGTAACTTCTTTGTTTGAAAATGGTAAAATCGAAACAACTGAGGCTAGAGCCAAGGAAGTTAAAAATATTGCTGAAAAACTTATTTCCAACGCCATCAAGGAAGCAGATAACTTTACTTCAAAGCAGGTTAAAGTAAGCACTGCCAAATTAGACAGCGAAGGTAAGAAGATCACTAAATCTGTTACTTCCAAGTCAGGCAAGAAGTACGAAGTTGTTGACAGAGAAGTTAAAACAGACATGGTGACTGTAGACAGTCCGTCAAGGCTTCATGCTAGAAAGCAGGCTATGAACTGGATCTACAGAATCAAGGATGCTGAAGGAAAGACTGTTAACCTTGTTGACAAGCTTTTCAATGAAATCGCTCCTAAGTATAAAGCTAAAAATGGCGGGTACACAAGAATTTACAAGCTCGGACCTAGAAGAGGGGACGCTGCTGAAATGGTAATTCTTGAATTAGTTTAAGAGCTTTCATTAAATTGAGACACTAGGGGATTGGCTGAAGTAGATTCGGCTTAATCCCCAATTTTATATTTAAAGATAAAGAAGTGACATAGATGAAGCATATAATGATAAAAGCGGAAAATACCGAATTTACATATCCGTCCCACAATGAGTCCAATCAGGGCACCACAGCGCTGAAGGGGATTGATGCAACCATTGAAAAAGGGCAATTTGTTGTTGTGCTTGGAAGAAACGGTTCAGGCAAGTCAACTTTTGCCAGGCTGATGAACGCTCTCCTTACTCCGACCAAAGGGACGATTGTGGTAAATGGGATCAACACTGCAGATGAGAGCAAGCTCTGGGAAATAAGAAGAACTTGCGGCATGGTATTTCAGAACCCGGACAATCAGATTATAGGAACAACTGTTGAGGAAGACGCGGCCTTTGGGCCTGAAAATCTGGGAGTCCCCCCAGAGAAAATCAGAAGTAGAGTGGATAATGCACTCGAATCTGTTGGAATGCAGGAATATTCGAAACATGCTCCCCATTTACTCTCTGGAGGCCAAAAGCAGAGAGTATCCATTGCAGGAATTCTTGCAATGAAGCCGGAGTGTATTATCCTGGATGAAGCAACCGCGATGCTTGACCCGGGGGGGAGAAAAGAAGTCTTGAAAGTAATTCACAAATTAAATAGAGAAGAAAATATTACGGTAGTTCTTATCACACACCATATGGAAGAGGCTATCGAAGCAGATAAAGTTATTGTAATCGATGCAGGCAGAGTAGTATTGGAAGGTCAGCCCAAAGAAGTATTTTCGAAGGTTGAAGAGATCAAAGGCATTGGTCTGGACGTACCCCAAGTGACGGAACTCTTTTTTGAACTGCAATCAGAAGGATATGAAGTACCCTCCAATGTTTTAAGCATTGATGAGGCTGTAAATGAAATCAGTAAGAAGCTGAAGAAAAAAATGTAGACTCTGGAGGTAGAGATGTCGATCCAGATTAAAAATCTCTCGCACATATATGCCAAGGGTATGCCTTTTGAAAAGGTGGCCCTGGATAACATAAATTTGAATATTGAGATGGGCGAGTTTGTTGGAATCATTGGCCATACAGGATCAGGGAAAACAACCTTTATTCAGCATTTGAACGGTCTTTTAAAGCCCACCTCCGGACAAATCCTCATTAATGGAATTGAAGTGACGGGAAATAATCTGAAAGAACTTAGAAAACAAGTCGGAATTGTATTTCAATACCCGGAACACCAGTTATTTGAGGAAACCGTATATAAGGATATTGCTTTTGGCCTTAACAAATTGGGCTTAGAGGAAAGCGAAATTAATGGACGAATCAGAGAAACAGTGAAGGCTGTAGGTTTAACTGATGAAGTACTGGAGAAGTCACCTTTTGAACTGTCCGGCGGACAAAAGCGACGGGTAGCGATTGCAGGCGTTCTTGCAATGAAGCCCAGTATTCTGGTTCTTGACGAACCAACGGCAGGACTGGATCCAAAGGGTAAAAATGATATTTTAAGACTAATCTCCAAGCTGCATAAGGATTCCGGTATCACGATCCTGCTGGTTACACATAACATGGAAGATATCGTAAGACTGGCAAGCAAGATTGTTGTAATGAATAAAGGCGCTGTTGCCATGTCGGGGAGTACCCGAGAGGTTTTCAAGAATGCACAGGAACTTGAAAGGATAGGACTTTCAGTGCCCCAAATCACTTATTTTTTGATGAAACTTAAGGAAATTGTACCGGAAGTGGATGCAAGTTTGTTAACCTTACAAGAAGCAAAAGAAGAAATAATCAAGATATTGAACAAGTATCAGTAAACTTAAGGTGATATACCATGATAAAAGATATAACTATTGGCCAGTACATTCCAGGGGATTCACTGGTACATAAGGCAGATCCGCGAACTAAAATCATATTGACACTGGCATACCTGATTTTAATATTTATGTTGAATACCTATTTTGGGTTCCTGATGTATGGGTTATTTACAATTCTGATTACTGTTGGATCCAATATCCCTGTGAAGTATACCTTAAAGGGGTTAAAACCCGTCTTATTCATTGTGATATTCACTGTAGTAATCAATATTTTTACCGTAAGCGGAACGCCGATATCCGATTTGCCGGTTCTAAACCGTATTACGTATGAAGGAATTGATTTATCGGTTAAGATGGCATTGAGACTGATGCTGCTGATTATGGGAGCATCGCTCCTGACTTTTACAACAACACCCATTGCACTCACTGATGGAATTGAAAAGCTGATGAAACCCTTAAACCGATTTAACGTTCCGGTTCATGAAATTGCAATGATGATGGCGATCGCACTTCGATTTATTCCAACAATTCTGGAAGAGACTGAGAAGATCATCAAGGCCCAGGCAGCCAGAGGAGCTGATTTTGATACGGGGAATCTAATGCAGAGAGCAAAAAGCTTTATTCCGGTACTTGTACCCTTGTTCATCAGTGCTTTCAGAAGAGCCGATGATCTTGCGACTGCAATGGAGGCCAGATGCTATAGAGGCAGCGTTGGAAGGACTCGAATGAAACAATTGAGGTTTTCAAGCAGTGATATTATCGTAACGGCAATAATGATTCTATTTGCGTCCCTGGTGTTCGGGCTGCAGTTGGTTATTTAATGAACAAGCCGCTAAATTGTGTTATAAAAAGGAATATTCGTCAGGATTAGTGCTTGGCAATCATCCGCAGATTGAAGTATAATATTGCTAATATTTTGATTTCAATTAAATTATAATATATTCAGATGGGGGAGCTTATGATTAACGCTAAGAAAAAAGTTGAAAAATTTCTTAAAGATTTTGATATGGATTATGCCAATATCGATTTAGAGAAAAACTGTAATATGTTTCTGGAAGAAATGGAAAAGGGATTGAATTCTTCCGACAGTTCGCTGAAAATGATCCCAACCTATCTCAGCATGGATAAGGAAGTACCTGTGAATGAACCTGTCATTGTTATTGATGCAGGCGGGACCAATTTTAGAGTCTGTGTCGTTCATTTTGATAACAATAGAAAACCCGTAATTGAAGATTTCAATGTATATCCCATGCCTGGAACCAAAGGGGAAATATCCAGGGAAGAATTCTTCAATACAATCGCCAAATACTTGGAGCCAGTAATTAACAAAAGTAATAAGATTGGTTTCTGTTTCTCCTACCCAACGGAAATCTTCCCGAACAAGGACGGACGTCTCATCTTCTTTAGTAAGGAAGTAAGAGTTAGAGACGTAGAAGGCGAAATCATAGGAGAAAATGTACTAAAGGCCATTGGTGATTTGGGATATGACAATAAAAAGAACATTGTTCTTCTTAATGATACCGTTGCCACTCTATTAGGAGGAAAAGCATCCTTCCCGGATAGAGTCTTCGAAAGCTATATCGGATTTATTCTTGGTACAGGTACAAATATCTGCTATATCGAAAAGAGCTCCAGTATAGGAAAAGTACCGGACCTTAAGTCTTCAGAGGGTTCTATGCTGATCAATGTTGAGTCAGGAAACTATAATAAAGTTCCAAGAGGAAAGATTGATATTGAATTTGATAATACAACAAAAAATCCTGGTGAGTTTATCCTCGAAAAAACAATTTCAGGAGCGTATCAGGGCGGATTAATCCTTACAGTGATTAAAAAAGCTGTAGAAAGCGGTCTTTTCACAGATGCTTTCAAAGAAAAGGTATCATCTGTAAAAGAGCTGACTTCCAAAGAAATTGATGATTTCCTTTACTTCCCATATGCAGACAATACACTGGCGGTTTGTTGTTCAGGAGCGGGCAATGATGACGATCGTTTTGTTCTATATTGCCTGATTGATGCAGTCATGGAAAGAGCGGCAAAGTTTGTTGCGTTCAGCCTTACCGCATCTATTATTAAGAGCGGAAAGGGAAACAACCCCTGCGCACCTGTATGCATTACTGCGGATGGATCCACTTTCTACAAATCCAAACTCTTCAGAGGAAAACTGGATCATTATATCAAGACCTTTACAAATGAACAGAAGAATCTGTACTGTGAATTTGTAAAAGCGGAGAATGGAAATCTTATTGGCACAGCGATTGCCGGCTTGTTGAACTAATTCATCAAAAACTATAAATGTATTCAAAAGGCGGGGATTCCCGCCTTTGTTTTTATAGTGCAGATATTTGGCAAGTTGTTGAATAATATTTCTAAGGGGTAACCATAGTAAGATCATGAGAAATATTAGATTAACCATTGAATACGATGGAACGAAATATCACGGCTGGCAGATTCAGAGCAATGCCGTTACCATACAGGGAGTATTGCAAAGAGCAATCCGCGGGTTAACCGGGGAAAATGTCACCCTGATCGGCTGCAGCCGTACAGACGTTGGGGTTCATGCACTGGGTCATATTGCAAATTTCCCAACAGAGTCCAATATTCCGCCGGATCGGTTTTCTTTTGCATTGAACCGTATGCTTCCTGAAGATATCGTTATAAAGAGTTCGGAAGAAGTTAGCATGGATTTTCATGCAAGGTTTTGTGCAAAGGGAAAGACCTACCGGTATTTGTTCTACAATGCCCAATTTCCTTCAGCATTGCATCGATATCGCGCTTATCATGTATCTCATAACCTGGATGTTCAGGCAATGGCGGATGCGGGACAATTCTTTCTGGGAACTCATGATTTTTCAGCATTTCGAGCCAGCGGCAGCGATACTAGGACCTCAGTGAGGACGATTACTGAGTTACAAGTTCAAAGGAAAGATGATTTAGTTGAGATGAAGATCACCGGGGATGGATTCCTTTACAACATGGTCAGAATTATTGCTGGTACCTTAACGGAGGTAGGAGCAGGTAAACTTAAGCCTGAAGATATCCCAGGGATCATTGAAAGCAAAAAAAGGAAGCTGGCAGGTAGAACAGCTCCCGCACACGGATTGTATCTGGTAGAAGTTTTTTATTAAAAGGAAGGGTGTAATGAGTTTATCATTACGCCCTTTTTCTTAAGGGTTTTAATAGTATATGGCGATTTTTATAGAAATATATATGATTTGGGGGTTGAATAAAAGGATGTAGTGAAAATCAACTTAATAAAAAGATTAGATTATTGAAGATAATTCTAATAGTTAAAGGCTGGAAGTAAACTGCTTATATGTGAATTTTAATGAGTTCATATATAAGCTTTTTTATTTTGTAGACGATTGTCAAAAGAGTCTGATATATGGAATTAAATGCAGAATACTTTTCACAATATGACAGGCACCTTCTACACATTCTTTGTCAAAAATTTATTATAAATAATAACATAAAAGGATGTATTTGTAAAAACATAAATACATCAGTTTTATTAGTCCGGAATTTTTGATAAAAAAAGTGAAAAGGAGGTGCTTGAATGAGAAATTGGAGAAGCTACTTTTGTTTGCTCTTGACCCTTACCTTAATTTTGGTATGGGTGGTTCCCGCGGGAGCAATCGAAGCTGTAGCAGGGCAAGATAACCCGCCTGAGGTGGTCCAGCCTAATCCAAATCCGGTCGAAGAGCCCAAGGTGGAAGAACCTAAGGTAGAAGAACCGAAACCAGAGGAACCAAAGACTGA
>JAOAAU010000120.1 GCA_026418695.1 Clostridia bacterium | reverse complement strand
AGATGTGTATAAGAGACAGCTCTTCGGGAGATGTTCTAAATCGTTTGACAACCCTTGTATCCAATCTGGTCGGAGGAGCAGCGGATCTAGCTCCATCAACAAAAACCTATATGAAGGATAAGGGAGATTTCTCAGCAGAGGATCACAGCGGCGCTAATCTCCATTTCGGTGTCCGCGAACATGCCATGGCGGCTATTGCCAACGGGATTGCTGTACACGGCGGACTCATCCCGTACGTATCCACCTTCTTTGTTTTCAGCGATTACATGAAGCCTTCGATGAGATTGTCCGCATTGATGAAATTGCCGGTAATCTATATCCTTACCCACGACAGTATCGGCGTTGGGGAGGATGGCCCGACGCATCAACCGATAGAGCACCTGTCGGCATTGAGGAGTATCCCGAACTTTACAGTATTCCGTCCGGCAGATTCAAAGGAAACGGCGGCAGGATGGGCAGCAGCGCTGACAAGAAAAACATCTCCAACCGCACTGGTACTTTCAAGACAGAACCTTCCGCAGTTTGAAGAAAGCGGGAAGGAAGCATTGAAAGGAGCCTATGTCCTATTGGATTCAGGAAAGACGCCGGAAATCATTTTGATGGCATCGGGGTCGGAAGTACAGTTTGTATATGAAGCAGGAAAAGCACTGATTGGAAAGGGAATTGCAGCAAGGGTTGTAAGCATGCCTTCCTGGGAGATCTTCGAGGAGCAGGGCCAGCAATACAAGGAGGCAATACTTCCTTCAAAGGTTGCCAAACGATTGGCGGTAGAAGCGGGATCCTCCTTTGGATGGCATAAGTATATCGGAACCGAAGGGGAAATCATCTCCATGGATTCCTTTGGGGAATCAGCTCCGGCCGAGGAATTGTTCAAGAAGTATGGCTTTACGACTCAGAATGTTCTGGAACGGGCGATGGGTTTGATAAAGAAATAGTTAGGGATCAGAGCGAAGGTTAACAAGTGTAATGTGAAGACCTTATGAAGCCAGGTTTATAGATTCAGAAATAGCACCTTAACATAAATGGAGCTGCCCGAAAGGCAGCTTTCTTCTTTATTGTTTATAAAAACTATTGCGTCTAGTATTCATTTATGCAAGCCGAAAGGAAACCTGGTTAAGATATTTGTTCGGCAATGAGAGGATCTTTTCTTGTATTTTAAAAAGCATCCCCCTATAATTGAAAGCAAGGAGGGATATCCATGGGAGTATCTGTATTGTTCGATATGGACGGGGTGTTGGTTGACTCCGAGCCGGTCATAAACGCAGCAGCCATCATGGGACTCGCGGAATACGGCGTTCATGCCGTGCACGAGGATTTTCTGCCTTTTGTCGGGGCAGGAGAGGATAAGTATATTGGTGGAGTAGCAGAAAAATATGGTGTAACGTATCAGGTTGAAATGAAGCACAGGGTATACCAGATTTACCTTGATATCGTGCCTGAGAGGATTAAGGTCTTTGATGGGATTCATGATTTGCTGGAAAGCTTGAATAAAAACGGCTTTGGGGTGGCCCTTGCCAGCAGCGCCGATTTGATCAAAATTGATGCGAATCTGAAGGCGGCAAAGATTTCTAGAGAGTTTTTTCAGGCCGTAGTTGGCGGTGAGGATGTAATTAACAAAAAACCGTCACCGGATATTTATTTGACTGCGGCTAAGAGGCTCGGTGAAGAGACTAAAGATTGCATTGTTGTAGAAGACGCAATCAATGGGATCATGGCTGCAAAGGCAGCAGGGATGAGGTGTATTGCGGTTACAACTTCTTTCCCGCGAGAGGTATTGATAGAGGTTAAGCCGGATTATGTATGTGATAGTATTCCGGAAGTGAAGGAGATCTTAATGAGCTTGAAATAAAGGCATTGCATGTAACATTTATAAAAGAGGAACAGGAATTAGTGAGCACCTGTTCCTCTTTTATGGTATGCGACAAACTATAAGGAGAGACTAGTTTATAAAATAAAACAAATCTTGAGTTAAATACTTTTATCTATATTTAAGCTGTTCAATCAAATCTCTATTTCAACAGGGTCATCCTCGGAGAGGATGGTTTCCCACACTTCATCTGTTTCTTCGATCTGTGCGATTTGTTCAAGAGGGATTTTGACATATTTTCCGGATGCACTGACAGCAACCTCTCCATTACTGAGCAGTATTTCGCCCTCACCCTCAAATATTCTTCGGGTATCCCTTGTAATTCTGCCTACAACCCTCAATTCTTCATCCAGAGGAACGGGCTTGTGATATTTTAAATTCAACTCGGCGGTTACGCCCCAGACATTTTCATCCTTAATAAACATTGCCCTGCCGATGGTTTCATCCAATATCGCTCCCGCTATTCCTCCGTGCAGTCTGCCCGGATAACTCTGATGCTCCTGCAGGGGTTTAAATATTGCAACCACCGACTCGTTCTCCAGTTCATAAAAAGAAGCTTTCAGACTAAACTTGTTTTCTTGGCCGCAAACCATGCACATTCTGCTGGTTTTTTGCTTTTTTACCACCTTGTATTTCATAGGAAACCACCTTTCAGTATGTAATCAAATAACTTTATAAACAGAAGGTTTAAAGGAAATATCCATTGCCTGATACGATCACCGGAATCCGGTTAACATATCAGGAAGATTCCTTTTTAATGATCTATTCTCCCTTGTATTTGTTTGAAATGTAAGTATTCCAATCAGCTTCAAGATCTATCACCGTTTTGCCTGTTACATTTTTTATAATATCATTAAAATTTCCTTCGGTGTAAAAAATACTGTTGATTTTATCTTCGCCATATGTTTGAATCAGGTATTCATAGATGCATGCGGATTGCATATATTTCAAAGCTCTTTTGTCACTGCCCCAGTCCCCGGACATGGGAATAAGTGCATCCCACGAAACAATCTCATTTTTGGCAACCGAATCTTTAATCATCTTTTCATTGTATCTGCCTTTGTGAATATCGGGTTGGTAATATTGTGCGATACCATCGGCAAACCAGCCAGGGCAGTTCTTAACCTTGGTATCATCACTACTAAAAGTAACGGCATGAATCAATTCATGTCTGAAGGTTGAGAGCAGTGAGGGTGAATTTTGCTTGTTTAGATTGATGAAACCGCCGGAGTCTCTCCAGTTTGCACCCCCGATCATATCCTTTGTATAGGCCTTGTACGTATTGTCATCCAGGAAAAAGCATAATATTTTTCCATCTTCCTTAGGATTCGTTCTACCTTTATGCTTTAGCTTGCCGACAACTTCCTTGTAAACAGAATTGAAGTCCTCCGCTTTACTTTTTACGAAATCCTCATCCTGATAGTAATACAATCGGCACAACTCAGTATCGATACGCTTCCATTCATGGTTTTCAGGGATTTTTATTGAGGAAGTGATTGTGTTACTGTTTTGTTGACAACCTATCAATATACAAAGTAGAAATAAGCATAGTAAAAAAACGGTTAAATGAGTTTTATTTAAATTCATTTCTTGTGCCTCCTGGCATTATCAACGGTATTAACAAATTTTACTTTCATCCCATTCCTCCATTAATCGACTTAAGACCACAAGCTATGAGCAACGCCAGGGATAATCCACTAAGAAACCCAAAAGTGAACCTGACAGAATTTGTTGAAGTAAAGTAAGCAAGGCCGGCAAAGAGTGCAGCAATGCTTCCAAATAATGCAGAATATCTATTCGGTACTATGGTTTTATTCATAGTAATAAAGCACCTCATCTGGGCGTTTTTAACTATTATATCGTGTAAAGTGATGAAATGTCTGAAAATAATAAATGTACCTTTGGATTTAGAAGTATCATCCGAATGTGAAATGAATACTGAAGCAACAAAAAACAGCGGACAGCATCGGTCGTACTGTCCACTGGTTTCAGTTAATCTGCTTATAATCCATAGACCTCTATCAATTCACTGTGATTCCCATTAGGGATGAGAACTAAGACCCAGGGAGCTTCTTCACTAACAATGTATCCGTTTTGTTCGAGAATAATCGTCTTCCCATCTGTCGGTGATATATCCAATCGGCTGTTTGGGAAATTGATGTTTTGGGATCTAACCTCAAGTTGAAGATCGCAATTCGTTTGAACTGAAAGCTTTAAGTACAGCTCCTTGTCCTTGAGTTCACGATTTTCAACTTGTATGTTATAGAACTGGTATAAATCCAGGAAGTAATCCTCTCCGGGGAGAAGTGTAATATTCTTTGTATGTCCGTTGAATTTTACACAATATTGTCCTTCCGGCAGTTCAACATAAAACTCGTCTCTTACTTTTTCCAGCTCAACAGCGGATACTTTTTCTGTGATCTTATTGATAAATTCAAGGATTCCTGTACTATCTGCCGGCACTTTTCCGGAGACCCTGGCTGGACCGCACAAGTCCGGCATTAACCACAACCAGCGGGCAGAGGGCTGCACCCAGACTTCTTTGTAGTTATAGCAGTTGTTGAAAGGCCAATAGGGGACATCCTTATTCACGCTGGTTTGAATCCCAACGGGCAGCGAACCGGCAATATCCCCGGACATAGCCGTATACTGGGGCGCATAATCATATCCTTCCCCATACATCAAGCTTTGGGAGAAAGGATTCTTCCCGACAACCCATTCCAACTGTGACTGGGATAATTCAATCAGTTTAGGATCTCTTCTGAGCCCTGCAGAACTGGAAAGTGCTTTTGCATCCGATAGCAGCATGGAATTATTGCCACGGAAAACAGTCCAAACAGGGAATAATCTCAACTAGTATTCATCCGATAACCTGATGCCGTTTAACACCTGTTCACGGAAGCTTGGTTCCTGAGACTCATCAATTCTATACACCGAACAAGGGAGCATATGATAAGGTGCGGTAAATGAAGCAATTTTCTTCACATATTCTGTA
>JAOAAU010000117.1 GCA_026418695.1 Clostridia bacterium | reverse complement strand
AAGGTAATTGTTGCTAATCCCCCTTGTATACCGATAATTAAAGGAATATAATTAGAATATATTGTTAATTTCAGGGAGGTCATACAAATGAAAAAATCGCTAAAAAGGATCGTAATCGTTGCGTCCATTGCAATAATTTTCATATGTCTGGTATCAGTTGCTTATGCTGCAGGTTCCTTTAAGAAGATTGAAGCATGGTATGGAGTCAAAATTATGTATAACAATCAGGAACTAACCAGTAATGTAGAGCCTTTTATTGTGGATGGCAGTACCTACGTACCACTTCGATTGATTATGACCAGTTTTGATAAGGATATTACCTGGGATTCTGCGAACAATAAGGTCATGATTTATGACAAGCCAACCTCGACAGAAATGGCACTTAGGACACAAATAGCGCAAAAGGATATGATGATTACCGATCTCCAAGCTAAATTGAGAAAATATGAATCTGGAACCTCTTCCTCTTCAAGTAGCACAACATTAAGTGATCTTGAAGATGATTTAAATGATGACTATGATGATTTTGACGGTAAAAGTTTTGACATTACTTTAAGTGGCAGTAAAAGCGATGTATCTGTCAGGATAGATGTATCCTCCACCAACTGGAGTAATATGACAAGTTCAAAGCAAACGAGCCTTTTACAGAACATTTGTGAGGATATCAGAGACAAATATGATGATGCTGAAGTAGAAGGTTATGTTAGGAGTACATCAAGTTCATCAAAGATTACTTTCTTTTACTTCAATTCAGCAGAAATTATCAGAATTAACGCAAATGAAGACATCTTAAATATGGAAAAAGAGTTGGATAAAGAATATCATGATTATTTAGACAGTGAAGATGTTCCTCTTTATATAACACTGAGCGGTACAAAAAGCGAACCAGCCTATATGGTAAATATAGATTACCGCAAATATGATGACGAGTGGGATGATATCTCCGATAGCAAAGTTAAAACACTTTTATCCAAAATTTTTGATGATATTCAGGATGAGTTTGATTCCGATGATGATGATATTGATGGTTACGTTTACGATACCAATAATAGTAAAACCATTGCTTCTTACTATAAATCTTCAAGCGGTTCAGTCACTTTTAATAGAAACAGATAAAAGTTTGTGTAAAAATAGCCCTCCACTAGCGTATGGAGGGCTATTTTTACATTGTGGAATTCATTCTATTCAAAATAATATCAACCAGTTTGTCGTCATCCCCGATGTGCTGGCTCATCGTGATATCGATCCCCGGATATTTTGAGCGAATTTCTACCAGCTCCTTTGGAATATCTTCCGTTACGTGTACGCCGTCAAACAAGAACATCGGAACAACCTTTATTTTCTTTGCTCCTTTAATCGCCAGCCGGTCAACCCCTGTCTCCAGGTTCTGCTTTGAGAACTGCAGATACGCCGGACAAACCAACTCATTACCGGACTTTCTTTTCACCTTCTCCACCAGAGAATTGAGAATTGCTTCTGTTTCTTCTCTCTTACTGCCATGTGCAAGAATAATGATTCCTTCCATTTTTCTTCTCCTTCTTTCATGCCACTTTGTATAATAACATTAAATTTAAATACCGAATTTTTTAATTGCAGATCACAATGTTTCCGCAATCATTGAAAACGAATTCTCAATTGCTTTTATGGTTCTATCTAAGTCCTCTTGTTTATGAGCCCAAGACAAAAACATCGCTTCGAACTGTGACGGTGCTGTATAGATTCCACTTTCCAGCATAGCAGAAAAGTATTTTGTAAATATCTTCAAGTCTGATCTTACTGCACTCTTAAAGTCTCGAACTTCCCCCTCTGTGAAAAAAGAACACAGAACTGAACCAACTCTGTTTACTGCGGCCGGGATCGTATATTTTTCACTGTACCTCTTAAAAGCCTTTTCCAGCTGACTTGCCTTTTCATCTAGCTCCACATAAATCTCTGGATGATCCCTCAACATTTTTAGTGTTGCGATTCCTGCAGCCATAGCCACAGGATTTCCGGAAAGCGTTCCAGCTTGATACACTGGTCCTATTGGAGATATTTTCTCCATAATTTCTTTTTTCCCTCCATAGGCACCAACAGGCATTCCGCCGCCGATGATTTTTCCGAAGACAGTGATATCTGGATTTATACCGTAGTATCCCTGCGCGCCGCTGTAAGATACTCTAAAACCGGTAATTACTTCGTCAAAAATTAGTAAAGCGCCATACTTCTCTGTTAGCTTTCTTAAAAATTTCAAAAATTCTATGTCCGGCGGTACTACTCCCATATTTCCAGCCACCGGTTCAACGATCACTGCTGCTAACTCACTTTCGAATTTCTTGAAGACTTCCTCAACTTCCAGACTATTATTATAGGACGCAGTGATGGTGTTCCTTGCAAAATCTGCTGGTACGCCTGCACTATCCGGCACTCCTGTTGTAAGGGCTCCAGATCCTGCCTTCACCAAAAGTCCATCCGAGTGTCCATGATAACATCCTTCAAATTTGAGGATCTTATCGCGCCCAGTATAACCCCTTGCCAGTCGAATTGCACTCATGACAGCTTCAGTACCGGAACTAACCATTCTCACCATCTCCACAGAAGGCACAGCCTCACAGATTAATTCTGCGAGTTCAATCTCTCTTTCAGTTGGTGCCCCAAAGCTTGTTCCTTCTTCCGCAGCCTTCTTGATTTCTTCAATCACCAAATCATTGGCATGACCTAAGATCATGGGACCCCAGGATCCGACATAATCTATATATTCATTCCCATCAACATCAGTAATCTTACAGCCTTTTGCCTTCCTTATAAAGGGCGGATTCAGTCCAACTGATTTAAAAGCTCTGACCGGGCTGTTTACTCCTCCGGGAATGAGTTCCTTTGCCTTGATAAATAACTCTTGTGATTTTGCATGGTTCATTTCTTTCCTCCGGACTACTTCTTTCTTCTCTACACTTTGTTTGGTTATTGGCGGACAGAGGTGTCCGCCACTTCATGTGCATTATTTAATCCATTCCGCGATCTGCTTTGCAAAATAGGTAATAATGATTTTCGCCCCCGCCCGCTTTATTGCTGTGGTTGCTTCCATCGCCGCACCTCTTTCATCAATCCATCCATTTTGAGCTGCCGCCTTAATCATGGAATACTCACCGCTGACATGATAAGCAGCCAAGGGTACTTCAAACCGCTGACTGGCCTCGCGGATTACATCAAGATAAGCCATGGCAGGCTTGACCATCACAATATCCGCCCCTTCTTCGATATCCAGGCGTACCTCTCTGATGGCTTCATTAATATTAGCATAATCCATCTGGTAGGTTTTTCGATCCCCAAAAGCAGGCTTGGAATGGGCTGCATCCCTGAATGGGCCATAAAATGAAGATGCATATTTGGCGCTGTAAGCCATAATCGCTGTATCTTTAAAACCCTCTTTATCCAGATCACTCCGAATTGCTTTTACTCTCCCATCCATCATATCCGAAGGTGCAACGATATCTGCACCGGCTTGGGCATAACTTAATGCGGATTTTGCAATCAGTTCAACAGATTCGTCATTCATGACCATACTGTTTGATATCATGCCGCAGTGGCCATGGCTTGTATACTCGCACAAGCATACATCCGCTATCAAAAGCAGTTCCGGGTAATTCTTTTTAGCTTCCCTGAGCGCTCTTTGAATAATTCCATTCTCACTGTATGCTTCGCTACCTAATTCATCCTTTTGATCCGGCACACCAAAAAGCAACACCCCTGGAATTCCGGCTTTTTGTACTTCCTCAAGCTCTCTTAAGAAATAATCCATAGATAAATGAAAAACTCCCGGCATTGAGGGAATCTCTCTTTTGATACCTCTGCCTTCAACGATAAAAAGAGGATAGATTAGATCGCTTACAGAAACGGATGTTTCCCTCACCAACCTCCGCATCCCCTCACTTATTCGAAGTCTTCTTGGTCTATGATTCAGTTCCATGGCGATTCCTCCGCTAACTCAACAAGCTTGTCTACAAGGCCTTCAATTGTATAGGCGTCTGCAATCGCATCAACTTTAACTCCTAATTCCTCAGCTGTTTTTGCAGTCACCGGACCAATGCATACCACTTTGGCTTTTTCAATCTCGTTAAGGTTTTCTTTTCCCAATATTGTAACAAAATTTGAAACCGTCGATGAACTTGTAAAAGTAATAAAATCAATACTTCCTACTATAAAGCGGTTAATGATCCCATTCCTGTCCGTACTTTCAATCAATGTTCGATATACAGTGATCTCATCAAATTCAATTTGGTTAGAACTTAGTCCTTTTGAAAGAATCGGATTGGCAATGTCTGCACGTGCCAACAGTACCTTCTCTTTAGGGCTCACTCTCTCCAGCAACCCTTTCAGCAAGTTTTCCGTTGTAAAACTTTCAGGAACAAAATCAACATTGAATCCCATATCATAAAGCTTCTCAGCAGTAGCTTCACCTACTGCACAGAGTTTGATACCCGCAAGCCGTCTTATATCTGTTTTTTTCAAGCGCATTCTTTTGAAAAAAGACTCTACCCCATTCACACTGGTAAAAACCAGCCACTGGTAATGCTCTACTTGTTCCAGGGCATGATCAAATAAAGAATAATCCTCGGGCTCAGCAATTTTAATTACTGGAAACTCAATGGCTTCTCCGCTTAATTCCTCAATTCTTTCTACCAGCTTGCTGGCTTGCTCTCTTGCTCTGGTGATGATAACACTTTTGCCTGCAAGTTTCCCAGGCTTGACCCATTCCAGCTTGCTTTTCAAATGAACTACTTCTCCGATTACTGTCACAGCCGGAGAACTGATTCCTGCTGCCGATGCAACAGCTGCGATATCTGCCAGCGTCCCGACTACCGACCGCTGATTATGTGTGGTCCCTCTTTCGATGACTGCTGCAGGGGTAGCACCAGACTTACCGTGTTTTATCAGGCCCTCAGCAATATTCGAAAGGTTTTTAATCCCCATTAGGAAAATCAAAGTTCCATCCAATTTTGCCAAAGCAGCAAAATCCAAGCTGCTTTCTTCCTTGTCCGGCCGCTCATGGCCAGTAATAATATGGAGAGAAGAACAGTAATCCCGATGGGTTACCGGTATCCCTGCATAGGCCGGAACCGCAATGGCAGAACTGATGCCTGGAATAATCTCAAACTCAATCCCATGTTCATAAAGATATTCTGCTTCTTCTCCACCCCGCCCGAATACAAAAGGG
This sequence comes from Clostridia bacterium, assembly GCA_026418695.1. GTDB lineage: Bacteria > Bacillota > Clostridia > Acetivibrionales > JAFADI01 > SKW158. The sequence goes on along the minus strand of JAOAAU010000117.1, from coordinate 5,175 downwards.
TCTCCCCCTTTAACTCGTGCTACGGTTTTGCCTTCAGAAGCTTTTTCAAGAAGAATCTTGTTGATTGCATCCTGTGGAACTATATGATAATCCGGCATTTTACCGACATAAACCAGTTCAGCATCCTTCTTTGCAAAACTTAGAATCTTAGTGTTCACAAGCCGGTCATATACAATCACATCTGCTTTTTTTATACTTTCAACTGCTTTCAGTGTAAGTAGTTTATAGTCTCCAGGACCAACACCCATGATATAAACCTTACCCTTGTTCGGCATCTTTCTTCCTCCTATTGGAACAAACCAAGGTCATTATACTAACAATCAGTACGCATCTTTGCGAGAATCTCATCTGCCAGCCTATTTCCAAGGCTTATAGCATCATTGATTGGTCCTTCAACAAATCCTTTGAATATCTTTGTTCGATCCTCTGAAGCCAGCATGCCATAAACTTTCATGGAATTCTCTTCAATTACCGCATGAGCTCCGAGTGGAACCGTACACCCGCCATTGAGCCGGATTAAAAATGCCCTTTCAGCATCAACAGCAAATTTAGAAGCTTCACAATGAACACTGTCAAGAAAAGCATTCAACTTATCCTCTTCCCTTGTTTCCACACATAAAACCCCCTGGCCTACCGCAGGAACCACTTCTTCTATTGAAAAATATTGTGTAATCTTTCCTTCCAGCCCCAGACGATTAAGTCCTGCTGCTGCAAGAATAACCCCATCATATTCTCCCTGAAGAAGCTTGTTAAGTCTTGTCAGCACATTCCCTCTCAAAAGCTTCATCTGGAAATCAGGCCGAATTACTAGAAGCTGTGCTTCTCGCCGGACACTGCTCGTACCAATTACTGCCTGAGTCTTCAATTCCGTGAGTTTCTGTCCTGACAATGTTACTAAAGCATCCCTGGGGTCTTCACGCTTTGACAAGGCCGAGATTGTCAACCCTTCCGGCAACTCAGCCGGCATGTCCTTCATACTGTGGACGGCCATATCAATACTGCCATCCAGAAGAGCATTCTCCAGCTCTTTAATAAATAATCCTTTGCCCCCGATTTTATCCAGTCTCGTATCCAGAAGGACATCTCCCTTTGTTTTGATCGGCACCAGTTCAAACTGAAGTTCAGGATATTTCTTTTGGATTTCTTGGACCACCCATCGGGATTGAGTCATCGCCAGATCACTTTCCCGGGTTCCTACCTTAATGATTTTTTTCATTCTTATATTCCTCAAATAAACAATCTATTCTTTGCATCAAGTGTTCAAAAGGAATTGCGTCTTCATAAAATAGAACTTCGTCAAGCAGCCTGTTCATCAGCTTCTGCCTGATCTCAACATCCTCAATTTCTCTCAATGCCCGTTCTCTACAATCTTTCAGGACTCCAACAATGCCTTCATAGAACTCCGGGAGTACCTGTTCCACCCGCTCCCTTATCATTTTTGACAAGGCCGGAAAGCTGCCTGAGGTCGAGATTCCCACTACAAGATCATCCCGCATAATTACGGAAGGAAAAATAAATGTACATTTATCCGGATCATCGGCTATATTTACAAGGATGCCACTTTTTTGCGCATCCTGGAATACTCTATCGTTGACCGAGGAGTGATCCGTTGCTGCAATTACCAGACATGCACCTTCAAGATCTTCACTTGAATACTTCTTTTTAATCACCACAACCTTGTCTTCCCATTTCAATGCCTGAATCCTTTCAGAGATCTCAGGACTGACTACAACAATTCGCGGCTCAAACTTTAAAAGAGTCTCTATCTTCCGGGTTGCAACCTTTCCTCCACCCACCACGACACATTTTTTCCCTTTAATATCGATAAAAGCCGGAAACATGGCCATAGAACTAAATCGCTCCTCACTAAATACGTTTCACAAAATCCAAAACCGCTTCGATCCGGTTCACCTGATTCGGATAAACGATTTGTGGTTTTCGGATCATAATCACTGGAATCCTCAGCTTTTCAGCCGCCCTGATTTTTTCTTCCGTTCCTCCGGCGTCCCCGCTGTCTTTTGTAACAAGCACTGAAGCCTTTACGTGCTTCAACATCTGTATATTCAGTTCTTCTGAAAAGGGCCCTTTTAAGGCGATAATATTATTCGCATTCAATCCGGCTGCCTCACACTTGGCAAGCACTCCGCTCTCAGGCAATACCCTTGCATAGAGTCTATTTTTATAGTCCGGAGTGTGTTTTGCAAAGCATTCAATATGGTTACTCCCAACAGTTAGGAATATGTTTCCGGGAAACCCGGCAGCTGTTTTTGCTGCTTCTTCGTAATCTCTTACAGGAATCAAGTTTGTATAGTTCTTTTCCGTCTCCGGCCTTTCATAACGGACATAGGCTATCTTTAGCCGACCACACGCCTCCATGGCATTGATAGAAATCTCTTTTGCATACGGATGGGATGCATCCACCAGACATTCTGCAGCAGTTTCTTCTATCAGTTTTTCCAATTCTTCTGCGTTCAGCCTTCCTTCCCGGACATCAATTCCTTCCCGTTCGTTGAGAAGTTCCTTTCCATAACCCGTTGCAACGGTGGCAATAACACTCATGCCAGTTTCTATTAACTTTTTGGCAATCTGCCTTGCATCAACCGTCCCGGCAATGACAATGATTTTTTTCATATCAATAGATCTTATATCCTCTTGGCGTAATGATCTTTCCGTTTTTAACATAGGTCTGCGAATTGCCTGCAATCACAACCGTAAACATATCAATTTCATGTTCCAGCATATCCTTCAGTGTTGTCGTTATTATGGTTTCATCCTGTCTGCCTGCATTTCTTACAATTCCTACCGGGGTATTCTCATTTCGATATTTCAAAAGGACTTCCCTTGCAATCCCGATATATTCGCTTCTATTCTTGCTCTTTGGATTGTAGAAGCAAATCACAAAATCCCCTTGTGCAGCATAGTCAATACGCCGATAGATCATCTCCCAGGGTGTCATCAAATCGCTCAAACTAATGACTGCAAAATCATGCATCATTGGTGCACCAAGTATAGCAGCAGCCGAACTTGCTGCTGTAATCCCAGGAACAACCTCTACTTGTACATCTATACCGGCGGCGTCCACTACCTCCAGCATAATCCCGGCCATTCCATATATTCCGCTGTCACCGCTGCTGATCAGGGCGACGGTCTTGCCTTCCAGCGCTTTTTCAAGAACCAGCTTGCACCGGTCAACTTCTTTCGTCATCCCGGAAGAAATAAGCTCCTTACCGGGAAAGAAATCTTGAATCAAGTCTATATACGAGGTATACCCGACGATAGTATCCGCATTTTCAATGGCTTTTTTTGCCCGGATTGTCATATCTTCCATGTTCCCAGGCCCGATTCCTATAACGTAAATTTTAGCCATCCTGACCCTCCCAATAAAATTCTATTCTGTCCTAACAGCATTTCCAAGGCATCGGAAGTATGTCTGCATATCCTCTTTGTCACTGCACTCCCTGATGCTGTAAACGAACTTATTCAATATCTCATTTACTGTATTTGTCATGGAAGCCCTGATGACTTCCTTATCTTCTTCTGTTGCATTTTTCAGCTTGGCTAGGGTTTGAGAAACCTTTTCTTCCAATATTCCATCCGCAAAGCTCTGAATATCCTTGATTACCGGAAGCACTTTTCTGAATTCATACCAGTGTTCAAATTCAGCAACCGATTCGTTGACCATCTCTTCAGCCTTCTTAGCTTCAACTACTCTCCTATCAATATTTCGTCCTGCCTCTGCCTGCAAGTCATCCATATTCAAATAGCTTATGCCGGACAGATTCCTGATATCCGCATCGATGTCCCTTGGAACCGCCAAATCAATGAATACTCTTTTCTTGGCTGAGCGGAGTGCCTTCTCAAGCATGTCCCGGGTAATGGTATAATGAGGACTGGACGTTGAACTGATAATAATATCACATTCATCCATTACCTGATACCGGTCATTATAATTGACATATTCCACGCAGGTATTGTCTTCTTTAGCCCCAGAACCCCGCCCGTGATTCCTGCTTGTAGCATAGATCTTTCTAAGGCCTTTATCACCTAGGTTTTTTAATACTACAGAACCGATTTTTCCCGTTCCTATAATGAGAGTATTTTTATTTTCGAAGTCGTTCCCAAACAGGTCTCCAACTACTTTTACAGCCAAGGATGCTACAGACACAGAATTTTTTGATATTTCAGTACTTGTTTTTATCTTCTTGGCTGTGGTTACAGCCTCCCTGAACAAGGTATTCATAACAACGGCACTTGTTTTTGTATCCATGGCTGCCTCATGGGCGCTTTTTACCTGTCCCAGAATCTGGTCTTCCCCCAGCACCATGGAATCAAGCCCGCCGGCAACCTTAAACAGGTGCTTTACAGCTTTTTGCCCTTGATAGGTGTAAAAATACTTTTTAAAGCCATACAAATCCAAAGCCTTTAGCCTGCATAAGGTATTTTCCAGTATTTCATTCTCAAAATTTTCCTCAAGGGAATGGATATATACTTCAGTTCTATTGCAGGTAGAAATCAGAACACACTCTTCAACTCCAGGCAGAGCGGATATCGCCTGTAATGCCTGTACATGCTCCTCACCGTTAAAGCTCAATTTTTCTCTTACTTCCAGAGGGGCGATCCGATGATTCACCCCGGTAACATAAATGTTCATAGCTTAAAAACCTTTTCCTCCTCGGCCAATGCGAGGGTAATCCCATGATAAATCGTTTTTTTGCAAATCAGTCTGGCGTTCTTTCCGGCAAGTACGGCACACGGCTCAGCTACGCTCGAAACACCGACATTTGCTTTAACAAAACCTGATGAAGTATACTGATCTTCTACTTCTCTAATTCTATCACTTTGAATTAACTTCAGCGGAATTTTTTTATATCTGCTATAATCCAGCAAGCCCTGCTCATTTTCCTTTATATCGATCGTTGCCACTGTTCCTAAGGATAGGATACTTCTTTGGTTCCTTGCCAAAAAATCATTTACGGCAGTAACAATATCCTCAACGGTAGTACCTCTCTTACATCCGATGCCAAGAATAAGATTTCTAGGCCTGATCTTCAATACGTCCCGTCCATTCATTCTCATATCCGTTTTATTAGAAACAACTACAACAGATTCATTCCCTTCTAAATCCATATGTTCTTTTAAAACAATATTTCCCGGAACCTTCCCATTAATGGGAAG
>JAOAAU010000086.1 GCA_026418695.1 Clostridia bacterium | reverse complement strand
GAGCATTGGTGCCCAGTGCTATGATTTCTACGCTTTCCGGTAATTCCTTCCGAAGTTTTTCGACCAATGCTTTACCCATTCCTCCGCCTTGTCCGTCGATTACTGCAATTCTCATAAAGCCTCCCGAAAGTAATAATTATTTAGTAAGTAAATATATTTTTACATGAGTTGTTTTTTTTTACAAGATGTAATTAATTATGAGAGAAAAAGAAAAAGCCGCATTGCGGTTACAATGCGGCTTTTTCAAAATTGTTACTTTAGATTTCTTGGTACCTTTGGTTGATAAAGAAAATAACAACAAGCAGAAGACGCAGATGTTAAAGCAACGAAAGTTACGAGCGCGCCTAGAACACTAAAAATTTTTGCTTTCATTTGGGTTACCTCCTTCTTTATAAAATATGTTTTTCAAATAACCTAGCGGTTAAATAATTTACAAAAACAAATAAATGTTAATGATTTAAATCCTTATAGAGGTTTGTAACTATATTACATATTAGAAAATTAATTAGTCCAAATGCAAAACATCCTACCGAACCTAAGATCTTAAAAATAAAGGATAAAGTATCAAAATAATTAAAAAAAGTGTATGAGAAGATAGCCTCATTAAACAATAATATAAGTACAAAAAATACAAATGATCTTAATAGTTTTTTGTTATTTCGAATATTCAAATACACAAGATCCCATTTCCAAAAGGATATAATCAAAAAGATCTGAATTATTCTTTCGGGGATCGTTGTGATTAACCTCAATATATCAGGTGAATAGTTCGAGAAGTATTTATTTGCTAATGCCATGAACTGAAAAGCGTAAACTGACTCAACTGTTATTAATACTCCAAAAAATACTAATACAGATATCGATGAATGAAACCATGTTAAATTATAAACTAGTTTGAAAATAAATATTATTATGATAATGTTTGCAATTAAAACAAATAAAAGGTTTGGAAGAAAAGCTCTTGTAGTTACAGCTGTTACTACCATTAAAACTACGGATGTTAAAAGCCGGATAACATTTAGTTTGTCATCTAGATAAAGCTTACTTCTTTGTCCAGTTAAAACGAAAGCGATATATATATTTAAAACTGCTTCAGGTACTGATACAGTCATTATACTGAATAAGCTCATCTTGTCCATAAATTGACTCCGTTCCTTCCCGAAATTCGATTCAGTACAGAAATATTTTACACGAAAACGCAAATTTTGTAAATTAATTGAAGAAATTATGTCGATGCTTTACACATAATACTGAATTTCGACAAGAAAATGTATAAGATGAAACATATTGTTGCTGAGTTTTTATAGGTAAAAATCGAAAAAAGTTGTATGTAACGAATTGTTTACCATGATAAATGATCAAGATAAGTGAATGGATATTGTTGACAAAACAGAGTATCTGTGAATATAATAATATATGAACAGTTATTCATATGATAAAGTGTTTAATAGGGAGGTACTTACGGTGGATCATAAGGGAGAGGTTGAAAGATGCAATTGCAATATAATTCACGAAGATATTGTAAGAGAAGCCAAACAAAACATGCCGGCAGAAGAGAACTTATTCGAACTGGCCGAACTTTTTAAGGTTTTTGGTGACACTACCAGAGTTAAGATTCTCTATGCTTTGTTTTCATCGGAGATGTGTGTGTGCGATATTGCAGCCTTACTGGGGATGACGCAATCGGCAATTTCTCATCAGCTTAGAATACTAAAGCAATCAAGACTCGTGAAATACCGAAAAGATGGAAAGATTGTCTATTATGCATTAAATGATGATCATATCAAACAGATCTTTGATCAGGGATTAAGCCATGTGAATGAGTAGTCGTTTTGCAGAAAAAATATCAAGAAAGACATCGAATCAATTGTTTGAAATTAAGAAGGGGTTTATATGAAAAATGCAGCAAGGAAGGAACTTTTCATTGAAGGATTAGACTGTGCAAATTGTGCGGTAAAAATTGAAAAAAAGGTGAATGAAATAGAAGGAGTTGAAGAAGCCTCTGTCGACTTTCTTTCAAAAAAGATGGTGATTCACTATAAAGACGGATCAGAAGAAAAAAGAATCATCAAGGAAGCTTCTCAAATTGCAGAAAGGATTGAAAAAGGTGTTCGGGTTCTAGAAAAGAACTCGATTGATGAGGAGGGAAATGTGGAAGGCTTTGCAATGGATTGGACTAAAGCGGCAAAATATGCTGTTGGAGGTATCCTGTTTTCCATTGCAGTTGCATTCAAGTTGAATGAATGGGCTGAATTTCTTCTTTACTTTCTCAGTTATCTGATATTCGGTTGGGATGTTTTGTGGCAGGCTCTTAAAAACATCGCAAGGGGACAGATTTTTGACGAGAACTTTTTGATGGGGATTGCTACTGTTGGCGCTTTTGTAGTGGGGGAATATCCGGAAGGCGTTTCTGTAATGATCTTCTATAAAATTGGTGAAGCATTTCAGGATATGGCGGTGAATCGTTCCAGACGCTCCATTAAGGCATTGATGGATATTCGACCGGATTATGCCAATCTCAGGGTGGGGTCATCGGTTAAGAAGGTTTCCCCGGAAGAAGTAGAAGTTGGACAGATCATTGAAATCAAACCCGGAGAAAAGATACCTCTTGATGGCGAGATAATTGAAGGAGTTTCACTGGTTGATACATCTGCACTCACCGGAGAGTCCCTACCCAGAGAAGTAATGACCGGCAGCGAAGTCCTGAATGGGTTTATCAATCTAAAAGGTCTGCTGGCTGTGAAAGTTTCAAAGACATTCAATGAATCAACGGTTTCGAAAATTATAGAGCTTGTACAAAACTCGAGCAGCAGGAAGTCACAAACAGAAAGCTTTATTACAAAATTTGCGAGATATTATACCCCCGTCGTTGTTTTTGCCGCGGCTGCAACAGCTGTAATACCTCCTTTATTTATAGAAGGGGCAGAGTTTTCAGTATGGTTCTATCGTGCGTTGATATTTCTGGTTATCTCTTGTCCCTGTGCCTTAGTCGTATCAATTCCATTAAGCTACTTTGGCGGAATCGGGGGAGCTTCTAAAAATGGAATTCTTATCAAAGGCAGCAATTTTCTTGAGGCTTTAAACAATGTAGATACTGTAGTGTTTGATAAAACCGGCACTCTGACGAAAGGGATTTTCAAGGTAACTGTTGTAAAGCCTGTAGAAGGAGTAACCAATAATGAGTTGTTAAAATATGCAGCACTGGCTGAAAGCCATTCCAACCACCCGATCGCTGTTTCCATCAAGAAGGAATATCCATTGAATATAGAGGAATATAACATCAAGGGATATGAAGAAGTTGCCGGACATGGAATACGTGTAATTGCAGAAGGCAAGGAAATTCTGGCAGGGAATAAAAGGTTGATGGAATGGGCCAATGTTGAATACAAGGAGACAGAAGAGGTCGGGACAGTAATTTACATTGCAGTTGAAAGGAAATATGCGGGCTGTATTGTGATTGAAGATGAGCTGAAGCAGGACTCGAAAAAAACGATTGATGAGTTAAAGGGATTAGGTTTAAAAAAAGTAGCCATGCTCACGGGGGACCATTACAAAATTGGCAAGAAAGTTGCTGCCATCCTTGGAATTCATGAGTTTCATGCAGAGCTGCTTCCTCATCAAAAGGTTGAAATACTCGAGGCTCTGGAAAAGGGAAAAAGCAAGGAAAAAAAGCTTGTATTTGTTGGGGACGGAATCAATGACGCACCGGTTATTGCAAGAGCAGATATTGGTGTGGCAATGGGAGGCTTAGGTTCGGATGCTGCCATTGAAGCCGCAGATGTGGTCATTATGTCGGATGAACCGTCTAAAATCGTAGATGCAATCAAAATAGCAAAAAGAACAAAAAGGATCGTATGGCAAAACATTGTGTTTGCAATGGGAGTAAAAGCAGTTGTACTGGCATTGGGAGCAGGTGGTATTGCTACCATGTGGGAAGCGGTTTTTGCTGATGTTGGTGTTGCTCTGATTGCAGTTTTAAACGCGATGAGAGTAATGCGGGTCAAAAGACAATAGACGTCGGGTCAATTATTAGTGAATTGCTTGGGGGAATCAAAGTGGAAATAAAGAACATTGTATCATTGGGACTGCTGCTAATATACCTGTTTGCCTTTATTTTAAAGCTGGTAATGCTTTCAAATAAAAACAAGGTCAATGCCTTTGTGCTGGGAAATAAAAATAAGGATGTCAAAACAAACAAGGTGGAAATGGCAGTTAAACTTTCTACATTTATTTGGATAATAGTATGGTTTACGGAGGCTATGGGAGGAGTCGGCTTTTTAGGGAAAGTAAAAGCTTCCGGAAATATTATATCGGATATTTTGGGTCTATTGCTTATTTCCTTTGGAGTAGCATTCTTTATCTTGGCAATGATTCATATGCGGAATTCATGGCGCGTCGGCATCGATAAGGATACCAAATCCAGCCTTGTTACAGACGGTGTATACCAATACAGCAGAAATCCTGCGTTTGTCGGAATGTATGCAATGCTGTCAGGACTGTTACTTGCATATCCTGATGTTTTGACGTTGCTGACGGCAGTTATCAATATAATATCCATTCATCAATTAGTTCTCAAAGAGGAAAAGCACCTAACGGATAGCTTTGGAGACGAGTACCTTCAGTACGAAAGCAGGACACCTCGATATCTTTGGTTTAAGTAAAGAAAGAAGAGGAATTTAACCAAATTTAATAAATTATAAAAATTTTGAAGCTATAGTGAACGTATGGTAGAAATAAACTATAGCTTTTATTATTTCACTCATGTTAACATAATAGCATGAAAATAGTGTCGGAATTTAAAAGCTTTTTCTGGGAAATTATATTGCTTAAAATATTTAGGTAAAACAAGAAAAAATCCCGCAAAGGCTTAATAATTTAAGTTGTTAAAATTTTGGCAGAGGGATTTTGATGAATTGGTATTGTTTACATGTACGGGCTATAGTATAATTTACATAAATCAATACGGAAATGTGTACTCGGAAGATTTGGTTAATCATGAACCTGTATGCATTTTAATATTAATAAGTATTAAATTACTTTAGGAGGAGAACTATGAAGCGTGGTTTATCAATTCTGTTGACTGGGATCATTATGACATCCGTAGCGTTGTCCGGCTGTTCAGGAGCGAAGAAAGCAGACAGCAATGTAATTAAGATCGGTGTTTTTGAGCCGATGACAGGAGCTAATGCAGCAGGCGGTGCTTTGGAAGTTGAAGGTATCAAGCTTGCCAATAAGCTGTATCCGGAAGTTTTAGGCAAAAAAGTTGAACTCGTAATTGAAGACAATAAGTCTGACAAAGTTGAGGCTGCGAATGCTGCCAACAGACTTGTGAATAAAGAAAAGGTGAATGCCATCATCGGAAGCTGGGGAAGTTCACTTTCCATGGCTGCCGGGGACATCGTAAAGAAAGCGAAGGTTCCGACGGTAGGAGCTTCTTGTACAAATCCGCTTGTAACACAAGGCAATGATTATTATTTCAGAGTTTGTTTCATCGATCCTTTCCAGGGAACAGTAATGGCGAACTATGCAGCAACAAAGCTGAATGCCAAAAAAGCAGCAATCATCAAGGAAGTTTCCAATGACTATGCCGTAGGTCTTGCGAAGTTCTTCACTGATTCCTTCAAGAGTCTGACCGGAGATCAGAACTGTATTGTTGAAGATTCAAAGTACAATACAGGGGACCAGGACTTTACAGCACAGTTAACCAATATCAAGGCAAAGAATCCTGATGTTATCTTTGCGCCCGGTAACTTTACAGAATCCGCACTCATCATTAAGCAGGCCAGACAGCTTGGAATCAAAGCTCCGATCATCGGCGGCGATACCTGGGAAACAGATGAATTCCTCAAGATCGGTGGAGCTGCTGTAGAAGGTGCAACATTCTCAACCTTCTTTGCAACTGAAAAGCCGATTACAGAAGAATCAAAGAAGTTCCTCGATGCTTACAAGGCAGAATACAAAAAAGATCCGGCTGCAGTAACAGCCCTCGGTTATGACGCGTATATCATGATCCTCGACGCCATCAAGAGAGCCAACAGTGGCGATGGTGAAAAGATCAGAAATGAAATGGCTAAGACAAAAGACTTCCAGGGGGCAGCCGGTGTCATTACGCTGGATGAAAACAGAAACGCAGTAAAGAATGCGGTAATCAAAATAGTAAAAGATGGAAAGTTTACTTATCTTGATACGATCGAACCAAAGAAATAATTTATAAATATCTAAGAAGATACGCTTCCTTCTTTTGCAGGAGGAGGCGTATTTTCTGAGAATTTTGGGGTGAATGTATGTCTTTTGATATCTTTTTACAGCACTTGACCAACGGGATTTCCCTGGGAAGTCTGTATGCTCTCATTGCCATTGGCTACACCATGGTATACGGCATATTGAGGCTGATCAACTTTGCTCATGGTGACATCTTTATGATGGCAACTTATTTTGCTTTCTATGGAGTCATTACCTTCGGGGTTCCCTGGTATATTGTTTTTCCTATTGTTATACTTTTAACAGCTTCTCTGGGAATGACACTGGAAGTAGCTGCTTACAGACCTTTAAGAAATGCGCCGAAGATTTCTATCATGATTTCGGCCATTGGTGCATCGTTCCTTCTTGAAAATCTGGCTATTGTTATTTTCGGCGGTGTCAATAAAGCATTTCCGACTCCCGAAGTATTTACGGGCGTTGTACAGTTAGGTCCGGTATCGCTGCAGAAATTGACTTTTTATATTCCCATCATTACCGTTATATTTCTTGTAGCGCTTTTGTACCTGATTAATCATACAAAAACAGGTATGGCCATGAGAGCTGTATCCAAAGATCATGAAACTGCAGGCGTTATGGGAATCGATGTAAACAAGACCATCTCCATCACTTTTGGAATTGGATCTGCACTGGCTGCAATCGGTGCATTGATGTGGGGACTGAAGTTTCCGCAAATCTATCCGCTCATGGGGGTTATGCCCGGGCTAAAATGCTTTATCGCAGCAGTAATCGGCGGTATCGGCAATATCAAGGGCGCTGTTTTAGGCGGCTTTATTCTTGGAGTTGGAGAAATCATGCTGGTAGCCTTTTTACCATCGGATTATACAGGCTATAGAGATGCGTTTGCATTCATATTGCTGATTGTTGTACTTCTGTTCAGGCCTACAGGCATTATGGGCGAAAAAATTTCGGAGAAGGTGTAGGAGATGAAAAGAAGAAATCTAATTTTAAACGGTTCATTGGTATTATTTATTCTTATTTTTCTTTTTAGTGCAGATAACTTTTTTGATGACTATCCGTTAAGGCTCATCAATTTATGCGCAATCTATATCATTTTGGGGTTAAGCATGAACCTCGTGAATGGTTTTACAGGATTGTTCTCCCTCGGACAGGCAGGATTCATGGCAGTAGGTGCATATACAACGGCGCTGCTCACCATGTCCAAAGCGACCAAAGAAGCAACGTTTTTTATGGCGCCTTTGATCTGGCCATTAAACTCTATTGAAATACCTTTCTATTTTGCTTTGATTATCGGTGGAATATTAGCGGCTTTTGTAGCCTTTTTAATAGGTGCGCCTGTCCTGAGACTGAAGGGTGATTATCTCGGAATTGCGACACTGGGTTTTGCTGAAATCATTCGTATTGTAATTGTAAATACCCAGACGGTTACGAACGGAGCCCTGGGCTTAAAGGGAATTCCGAATGATGCCAATATCTGGTGGAATTTTGGAATTGCCGCACTCACTGTGGCGGCAATTGTTTCCTTGATCAACAGCAGCTTCGGGAGAGCCTTGAAAGCCATCCGTGAAGATGAAATTGCTGCTGAAAGCATGGGAATCAATTTGTTCAAGCATAAAACCCTTTCCTTTATTCTTGGAGCCTTTTTTGCAGGAATCGGGGGAGGACTGCTTGCTATTTTGCAGGGAACCATCGCGCCGGATATGTTTAACTTTATCTTGACGTTCAATATCCTTCTGATCATCGTTCTCGGTGGTATGGGTAGTGTTTCAGGTACTATTATTTCCGCTGTAGCGATCACTCTGGGTACCGAGTACCTTGCGGTGATTGACAAACCTATTGATTTCGGATTTTTTGAAACACCCGGTATTCCAGGGATGAGAATGGTTGTGATTTCTGCAATTTTGATGGCGGTAGTATTGTTCTATAGACACGGATTGATGGGGACTAAGGAATTGAATTGGGATATGCTGATTCAAAAGTTTTCAAGAAGGCCTCTTAAAAAGGGAGGTATAGAGTCATGAGTCAAAATATGGATATGAAAAAGACAAGCTTAATCAAAGCAGATAAAATCACGATGCAGTTTGGCGGCTTGACAGCCGTTAAAGATTTCGAAATGGAACTTAAAAAGGGCGAGATTGTTGCCTTGATAGGGCCGAATGGCGCTGGAAAGACAACAGCCTTCAACATGATTACGGGAGTCTATCAACCGACTAAAGGAAAGATCATTTTGGATAACAAACAGATCTCCGGTCTGAAACCGGATCAGATCACCAAAATGGGGATTGCAAGAACGTTTCAGAATATCCGGTTGTTTAAAGACCTGAGCGTGCTGGATAATGTGTTGATTGCAAACCATCTTCACCTGAAATCCAATTTTTTGGAAGCTGCTTTGAAGCTTCCAAAGTATCGACGTGAAGAAAAAAGCATGATTGAAAAATCCATGTATTTGCTTGAAAAGGTAGGGCTGGCGGATTTACGTGATGAGGTTTCCACTTCACTACCTTATGGTAATCAAAGAAGACTGGAGATTGCCAGGGCTTTGGCTACAAACCCGAAAGTACTGCTTCTGGATGAGCCTGCTGCGGGTATGAATCCAAAGGAAACGGAAGACCTGACTCATTTTATCAAGCATATCCGGGATGAATTTGACCTTACCATATTTATGATCGAACATCACATGGATGTAGTCATGGGAATTTCCCAAAGAATCTATGTGCTGGATTATGGTGTAACTATTGCTCACGGGACTCCAAGCGAGATCCAAAACAACCAGAGAGTAATAGAAGCTTATCTGGGGGTGGAAGAGGATGCTTAAAATTGACAATCTTGTAGTAGCTTATGGCGGTATTGAAGCTTTAAAAGGCATCAGCATGGAAGTTGAAGAAGGAAAGATCATAACCCTTGTAGGCGCCAATGGTGCTGGCAAGAGTACCACATTACGTGCCATCATGGGATTGGTTAAGCCTGTTAGCGGTGCAATCACCTATAAGGGCAGCAACCTGCTTGCAGAAAAAACACAGAATATGGTGCGAAATGGTATTGCGCTTGTACCGGAAGGAAGAAGGGTTTTCCCAAACCTGACGGTGCTCGAGAATCTCAAGATTGGTGCCTTTTGCAGGAACGATGAAAAAAACATCAAGGAAGACCTGGAATGGGTATACCATCTTTTCCCGAGGTTAAAGGAGAGAACCTGGCAGCTGGCTGGAACTCTATCAGGCGGTGAGCAGCAGATGCTGGCCGTAGGAAGAGCGCTCATGTCACGACCCAAGCTGCTGATGATGGATGAGCCTTCTTTAGGACTTGCACCTTTGGTGGTTAAGGAAATTTTCAACATCATTAAAGAGATTCATAAACAAGGGGTAACGATCCTGTTGATTGAGCAGAATGCAAATGCAGCGCTCCATATTGCGGATATAGGCTATGTTATGGAGACGGGCCGAATCAGCCTTAAAGGCACGGGGCATGAACTGCTTGCAAACCAGGAGGTCAAAGAGGCTTATCTGGGTAAGAAAGCGAAATAGTATTTGAAATCATTATTGTAAGGAAATTATGATTTTAACTCAAAACTTTATATTAAACAATAAAAGGATAAGCAGAGAATGCTTATCCTTTATCTTTGATTCATATTTTTCCCGTTAAGATATCCTGTTTAGATTACGATCCTTAGATTTCGGAATTTCTATCTTAATTGAATATGAGTTATTTTTTTTTGGATTTTGATTTAACGTTGCTCAGCTGCTTGTCTGCTGTACGCATCAGGAAAAAAATGAGTAAGCCTAAAGCAACGACAGTACCTAACAACAAATAAAGCTGTGGACTCACCTGTATCACCCCCGGAACATAATGGGGAAATTGTAACATAAATAGTGCACAAAAGCAATGTTAAAGAAAATATTACATTTGTGTTACTATCATTGACAATGTAAATGGAATAATTTACTATGAGAAGGAATAAAATATTGATGAACAAATTTTTAAAGAAGGAGGTAGGAAAAATGAAGACTATGAATGCTTATATGATTCATCAAGTGAATATCCAGAGCTGTAATCAGTATGGCTTTGCTGGCTATTTTAACGGCTTCAATTTATGTTCTGATAACCCTGCCTCGCTTTTAAATGGTATGCCATAAACTTTAAAAGTTTCAGGCCGTGGGGTTGTCAGACCCCATGGCCTTTGTGTTTTTTCAGGCCATGGAGCACAGCTTCCATGGCCTTTTTCATGCCATTTTCAAGCAGGGGTGAATCGGCTTAGGAGACATCAAGGTATGAGATGGTGCCTTCACGTACCGTCAGCAGAAAGAGGTGAAAAATTTGAAACGACTGTTGCAATTTATGAAAAAGAATCTATGGTGTTACGTCATTGGCGTTTCAGCCATGATAGCAAGCATCACGCTGGATATGTTCAGTCCCTATTTAATGAAAATCATTGTCGACGATGTTATTCAAAAGGGAAACCTGAACCTGTTCAAGTGGCTTTTGGGCGGATTAGCCGGAATTACAATAAGCAGAGCCTTTTTGGGGTATTTAAAGGAGTATATGTTTGATTATTCAAGCTCCGATATTATTGTAAGTTTACGAAAAAGTATGTTTGACCATATTCAGAGGCTGTCCTTTTCATTTTTTGATCGGACCAATACCGGTGAACTGATGTCCAGGATGAAAGAGGATACGGAAAATGTATTGCATGCTACAGCATTCGGGATCATGTTAATATCCGAAATGGGGATTACCTTTATTGCCGCTTCTGTGATCCTGTTTTTCCTCAATTGGAAGTTGGCATCCGTTTGTTTATTGACTATGCCCTTTATTGCTTATATCGCTGTGCAGCTGGAGAAGAAGGTAGGAGAGTCTTTTGGAAAGATCAGCGACCAAAGGGCTGTTTTAAATACAACTGCACAGGAAAATATTGCCGGAGTAAGACTTGTCAAAGCCTTCGGACGTGAACGGTACGAGATACAGAAGTTTCTTCTGCAGAACAAGGTAAGCCATGATCTTAATATAGAGCAGGCAGAAGTGTTTGCAAAGTATCATCCGTTAATTGAACTGCTTTCAAACATTGTTGTGGTGTTGGTCACAACAGCCGGAGGGATCCTGACCATTGGCGGGGATATTTCAATAGGGACCCTGGTGGCCTTTAGTACCTACATTTATGCACTGATTTGGCCGATGAGAATGATTGGGTGGCTCACCAACGTTCTGGCACAATGTCTTGCATCCCTTAAGAAGATCGATAAAATCTTCGAAGAGCATGCTGAAATTGAGAACTGTGAGGAACCAAACGTTCCTGAAAAACTTACTGGCCATGTAGTATTTGAGAATGTATCCTTCCAATACGGAGAAATTCCGGTTTTGAAGAATATCAATCTCAATGCAAAGCCAGGCGCGACGATTGGCATAATGGGGATGACCGGTTCGGGAAAATCAACACTGGCAAACCTTATTGGAAGGTACTATGATACTTCCAGCGGAAAAATTCTTGTAGACGGCATGGATATAAAAAAGCTGGATTTAAAGAAACTTCGAGAGAACATCTCTGTTGTAATGCAGGATACCTTTCTGTTCTCCGACACTATTGAAGATAACATCAAATTAGGTGTTGGGAAGGTTCATAAAAGTGAGTTTCATTCGGCGGTTAAGGATTCAAATGTAGAAGAGTTTGTTTCAAAAATGCAAAAAGGATATAAGACTATTATTGGAGAAAGAGGGATTGGTCTTTCAGGAGGGCAAAAACAGAGAATATCAATTGCCAGAGCGCTGTTAAAGGGAAGTAAGATACTCATTCTTGATGATGCAACTTCAGCATTGGATATGGAAACCGAGTATGACATTCAAAAGGCATTGGAGCATAGAAACGGTATCACAAAATTCATTATTGCCCATAGAATATCTGCGGTGAAGAATGCTGACGAGATTCTGATTCTTGAAAACGGTGAAATCGTTGAAAGAGGTAATCACGAATTCCTCTTGGAGTTAAAAGGAAGATACTATGATACGTTTTGCGAGCAATTTGGAGATATGATGCTCCTTTCAGAAGAGGAGGTGGTATAGTGCCGATCAATAGTTTCAAAGAAGATGAAACTTTAAAGGAAACACTGAATATTAAAACAATCATTCGTCTTTTTTCCTATCTTGGGCCTTATAAGGTTCAAGTGATGCAAACCCTTGGACTGATGGGTGGGGTCATAGCAATAGAACTAATGAATCCCTACTTTTTGAAGCTGGGCATTGACCGGTTTATAAAGCTTGGGGATGTTAAAGGGTTGATTTTACTTGGTGGATTCATGATCATAATTAATCTGATAGGCATGCTGTGTGCCAGATACAGAATCAGAATCATGGCGGGAGTCACCAATAAGATTCTTCTAACGATCCGGCAGAACTTATATGACCATATACAAAAGCTATCCTTTGCATTTTTTGACAACCGTCCTGTGGGAAAAATCCTGGCGAGGATTATCGGTGATGTGAATTCGTTGAATGATTTGTTTACAAACAGCATTACCAGCTTAATTCCGGATTTTATCAAGATTATCACCGTTGCGGTCATCATGCTGTGTATGAATTACCGGCTTGCGGCAGTATCCTTCATTGCACTGCCGATCCTGCTGGCATCTCTGTTTGTTATTCAGGTGGTATCAAGAAGACGCTGGCAGATTTACAGAAAGAAGACCTCCAATATCAATGCGTTTGTACACGAAGATTTTTCCGGAATTCGAGTTGTTCAAAGCTATACCGCTGAGAACAGCACCAGTGAGACTTTCCTGAGACTTCTGAAAGAACAGCAGAATGCATTTTTGCGGGCTGTCCGTCTGAATGACATGTTCTGGCCGCTGGTAGAAATGTCGTGGGGAGTAGGAACGATTGTTGTTTTCTGGTATGGTTTGCGGTTGCTAGAGACAGGATCTATTACCATTGGTCTCATGATCGCCTTCATTGGATATATCTCCATGTTCTGGCAGCCTATCATGAACATCAGCAACTTTTATAATGCCCTTGTTACCAACATCTCAGGGGCTGAGAGAATATTTGAGATCATGGACATTGAACCGGATATTAAGGATGCGGAGGAGGCAATCCTGCTTCCCAAAATCAAAGGTGCTGTAACCTTTAAACATGTGACCTTCGGATACGATGAGAATAGTCCGGTTCTAAAGGATGTCAGTTTTCAGGTAAAACCCGGTGAAACAATTGCACTGGTTGGGCCAACCGGGGTGGGGAAGACGACGGTAGTGAATCTGATCAGCAGGTTCTATGATCATCAAAAGGGGGAGGTTCTCATTGATGGTTATAATATCTCAAAAGTAAAATTGGAGAGTTTAAGATCCCAGATGGGGATTATGCTGCAGGATACCTTCCTTTTCTCGGGTTCTATTAAAGATAACATCCGGTATGGGAAACTGGATGCAACAGACGGCGAGATTTTAGAAGCTGCCAAAGCAGTTCATGCCCATGAGTTTATTACAAAGCTGCTCAATGGATATGATACGGATGTAAATGAACGCGGATCCAGGCTGTCTGTTGGTCAAAGACAATTAATTGCTTTTGCCAGAGCATTGCTGGCAGATCCGAGAATTCTGATCCTGGATGAGGCTACAGCGAGTATTGATACACATACAGAAAGACTGGTGCAGTCAGGGATTCAAAAGCTTTTGAAAGGAAGAACCTCTTTTGTGATAGCGCATCGTCTTTCAACCATTCAAAACGCAGACCGGATTATGGTGATCGACCAGGGGCGTGTTACAGAGACCGGAAGTCACCAGGAATTGATGGGGCTGAAAGGGCTGTATCATAAGCTCTTTACTTCACAGTACAAATTCCTGGAAGATAAACAAATCTGTTAGAATGAGAGGCATTACCAGTATTTGCTTTGAGCGCAACTCGGGTATAAAAAGATCGCATTTTCATTTCTTGATTGAATAAAAATTGAAATATGTGCATCAGGGTTTGGAATGTAAAAAATTCCAAACCCTTAATTTTTTAGTTATTTTGCATGAACCATGCAGAATCAACAAATAATAAGGGCTGAAAAAGCAATTATTTCATAAGGAGGATGTACGATGAAAAACATTTCGACCAAGGAATTGAATTACATCAGTGATTTACTTTCCTGGGAGCTTTTAGCGGCAAAAAAATGTAACCAATATGCTTACCAGGAAAATAATTCGGGACATCAACAAATGTTTTTTGATGCTGCTGGTATTCATCAGCAGAACTATTACAATCTTTTGAATTATATGAATCAGTTAAATCAAAGCAGAGGAGGTCAGGCACATTAATATGGATACACAATCAATCGTTACTTCCAAAACTGGTGTTCAAAGAATCGGAAGACCGGTTACCAATGAGTTGCCGCAGGTTAAGGATGCCAATGTAAATGTCAGAGACCGAATCAATGATATATTATCTACTGAAAAGCATAATCTGATTAGCTATCAGGTAGCGATCAACGAGATCATCAACGACGATCTCAGAGGCATGATTATGGATAATAGAAATAGATTGCAGGAGTTGCACACCCGGTTCTTCAATGACCTTTTCAGTATGGGAGAATACCAGGCAGATGCTGCAAGCAACATGCAGATTGCAGATGTAGCAGAAACCTTCAATAATTATAGAGTACAGCTGCCCTTCCAGCAATAAGCCAAAAGCCCGGTATTCCGGGCTTTTATTATATCTTTTATTCATAAATAAACAATTGAGGAACAGTGTGCTTAAGTCCTGATGTCATATCGTCTTATACACCTTTGTGATATCCTTCATTTGCTTTGCGCGAGGGACATAGGCAGGAATTCCGACTGGAATCAGGCTCATAAACCTTGATTCTTCATTCTCACCAAGGATCTTTCTGATTTCATCTCCAGCCACGGCCGGCTCATTCATCCAGCACGCGCCATACCCTTTTTCATGGACTGCCAGAAGAAGATTTTGAATGGCGGCTCCAATGGAGAGAATATCGGGATAAGCGAAAAACTTCATGGTTTCTTCATAAGTGTATCCCTTGCTTTCAAGCGCGGATGTTACCAAAGGATCATAATAATCCAATTTGGTCATGAAGACAGCGATGACAACAGGAGCATTGACAAAGAACGAAACCATTTTTCTTTTTGAGTTCAAATAGTTTTCTGGCAGTTCGTCTTTCTTTTCTTCAAGAAGCGCTTCAATTCCCTGGATTACTGCATCAGAAATGGATTGAATCACGGCTTTATCCTTGATTGCGATGAAACGCCAACATTGGCTGTTACAACCGCTGGGCGCACTGGTGGCAATTCTTATAATTTCGTCAATATCCGATAAAGGGATATCCTTATCCTGAAACTTTCGGATGCTTCTGCGGCCAAAAGCCAGGGATTCAAAATTATTCATGTTTCCTCCTGGGGATTATCTTTTTCTGGAAATACTTTTGTAAGAAGTTTAATGAGAAAAAAGAAAACGATGAGAACAAGAAAAACTCCCGCGATTCCAACACCCATCAGGAAAAAGCCTTTTTGAATATTTGTCATGGCAGTAAGATTTTCAAACATTTAATTAACCTCCTATCAATAAAGGAACGATAGCCAATACCAGACCGCCGGCAATGATGGAGCCCAGTTGTCCGGATACATTGGCGCTGATAGCCTGCATTAGTATAAAATTAGTCGGATCTTCCTTGGAACACATTCTCTGAACAACCCTGGCAGACATTGGAAAAGCTGAAATACCTGCTGCTCCGATCATTGGATTGATTTTGTCCTTCAGGAAAAGGTTCAAAAATTTTGCAAAGAGAACTCCGCCTGCGGTATCGAAAATAAAAGCGACTAATCCCATTGCGAGGATCAATAAGGTCGCAGGCTGTAAAAACTTATCGGCTGTCATGGTTGAACCAATGGTAATTCCCAAAAGCAAGGTCACCAGATTTGCAAGCTCATTCTGAGCTGCATTGGAAAGGCGCTCTAAAACTCCGCTTTCCCTGATCAGGTTACCGAACATCAAAAGTCCTACAAGCGGAACACTGATGGGGGCCACAATACCGGATACAATCGTAACAAGAATTGGGAAAGTAATTTTTACGGTTTTTGAAACCTTTGCTTCGTGATATTCCATTCGGATAAGACGTTCGTTTCTTGTAGTCATTGCCTTAATAACAGGAGGCTGGATGATTGGAACAAGTGCCATATACGAATAAGCCGCAACAGATATCGGCCCTAACAGATCTCGAGCAAATCTGGCTGCAACAAATATGGAGGTTGGGCCATCGGCGGCACCGATGATACCAATAGCTGATGCAACCTTCAAGTCAATATGTAGGTTTGGAAAGAGTTGTCCCAAAAAGAGTGCAACCAAAACAGTCGCAAAAATTCCAAACTGTGCTGCTGCGCCAAAAAAAATCATTACCGGGTTCTTAAAAAGCGGAGTAAAATCTACCATTGCTCCGATTGCAACAAATATGAGTACAGGGAACAGTTCGGTCAAAATTCCTGCATTAAAAAGAATTTGTAAAACGCCTGGTTCACCCTCATAGGACAGGACAGCGGCTAGAGGAAGATTCACCAGGATGGCTCCAAACCCGATGGGCAGAAGAAGCATGGGTTCATAATCCTTTTTTACGGCCAGGTAGATCAGAATTCCTGCAATAATGAACATAATGAGGTTTCTGTAATCCATAGAATAGAATCCGACGAGTAAATTTTGCATGATGTCCTCCTTTAGAAATGTGATAATTTGCTAAAGAACCTACATAGCTAGTATATCTAATATCCTTGGAATTATCAATTAGAAAGGGAAATAAGAATAGAAGTCTATAAAAGGATTATCATAAGATACATTGCGTGATTGATTTAATTTTAGGAGAATTAAGATGAAAACAACAATAATCCTTGGAGCAGGTTTTTCAAAAAACTCAAATATCCCTATACAGTCAGAAATCCCCAAGCATTTGATCCATTTCGGGGATAGTAATTTCGATAAAAATGTATCAGAAGCAATTTTCCGTTTTTTACAGGACTTATTTGGATATGAGAAAGGGAAACCGCTGCCGAACCTGGATGACATTTTTACCTGCATTGATATTTCCACAAGCTCCGGACATCATCTTGGATTAAATTATTCTCCGGTCCATTTAAGGGCTATTCGGCGACTTTTAGTTTACAGGGTGTTTTCCATCATCGAGGAAAGCTTTTGTCCGTCCCAAAGTGTCCGGCAGTTTTTAAAGTCGATCATCGATCGTTCCGTTAATACCAGCTTCATCGTCCTCAATTGGGATACAGCCCTGGAAAAGTACTTGAAGGACCAATACACAATCGAATACTGTTGTTGGAGTTCGCCATGGAGTAATAAAGCGGAAAACACGATTACACCAACGATTCCGGTGATTAAGGTTCATGGTTCCTGTAACTGGTTATACTGCGACAATTGCAGGACTTTATTTCATGATATCCATAATGAGGTTTCACTTTATCAACGTACAGGATTTAAAGAAAATGATTTTAAACTGGTTGGTATAAATCCTTTCAATATGGACAATACAGCTGAATACACAGCCGAAAAGTGCTTAAAATGCGGAAACGAGGTTTCTTCACATATTTCAACCTTCCGATATAGAAAATCATTTAGAGCAAATTCCTTTCCAAATATCTGGAATGAAGCAGAAAAGGTTTTGACGAATTCGGACCGATGGATATTTGTAGGGTATTCGTTACCGGATGCGGATTATGAATTCAAACACCTCTTGAAAATTTCCGAACTAAAACTTAATCATATAAGAGAACACAGATTGGAGATTGATGCAGTCCTTTTAAATAGTAAAACAGCCAGTGAAAAGTATAAAAAACTTTTCGGAAACAAAATTAACAAGATTTATAACGGCGGGATTGAGGAGTATTTAAAAGAATATAGCAGTGAGAATTTGTAATAAAATCGGAGAAAATATGGAAAAAGTGTGTAATTTTTAATGCCCGAAAGGAATTTGAAAACAGGTGTTGAATTAGATTAGTATAATATTTTAAATGGTGAGATGCTTATGAAAAACAAGCTGATCTATGTTGTAGACGATGAACCTAATATCCGTGAACTCGTAAAATCCTATCTTAATAAAGAAGGATATGAAGTACAGGTTTTTGCCGACGGAGAAAGTGCGTATCAGAGCTTTGTCCAAAAACCGGCAGATATGCTCGTTTTAGATATCATGATGCCGGGGATGGACGGCTATTCGCTGTGCAGAGAGATACGAAAAACCAGTGATGTGCCGATCATCATGGTTTCTGCAAAGGATGACGAGATTGATCGAATCCTGGGTCTTGAACTGGGAAGTGATGATTATATCTCAAAGCCCTTTAGCCCGAGAGAATTGGTTGTCCGGGTGAAGACCATCTTCAGACGGATTAAAGACGAC
Source organism: Clostridia bacterium (assembly GCA_026418695.1). Taxonomy (GTDB): domain Bacteria; phylum Bacillota; class Clostridia; order Acetivibrionales; family JAFADI01; genus SKW158. The sequence goes on along the minus strand of JAOAAU010000086.1, from coordinate 46,083 downwards.
TCCCTCCAGGAGGATGCCCAAAGGAGTGAAATCAGGTGTCATGATATTTCGGTTTTGCCAGATGAGAGAAGAGTACTGAAGGAACAGACAGAGATTGAATTAACCACAAAAGAATTCGAATTCCTTGCCTACCTGATTAAAAACAAAAACAGGGTATTCACCAGAGAACACCTGATTACAAATATCTGGGGCTATGACTATGTTGGAGACACCAGGGCTATTGATGACCTTGTGAAGAGAATCAGAAAGAAACTGGCTGAAGTAGATTCAAGACTCGAAATCACAACGGTTTGGGGATATGGATACAAAATCAGCGAATAGGCGGTTTTATTAATGAGAAGATCAATTACAACAAAGATTATTGTCTCCTACCTTGCCATCATCTTTATTACACTTGCGTTTGTTGGGGTGGTATTCGGCTTTGCAGCGAAGCGTTTTATGGAAAATCAGGCCAGAACTTCACTGGTAAAAGATGCGGATGCGATTGTAGAGCTTTTTAAAAAAAGCAAGGATCAAAGCAATGTTTCCGAAGACAACATCCGACAGCTGCTTAGGGAAAGATTAAGGATTAAAAGGGATTTTGGCGCCATCGAAAGCAGCTGGATCATTTTATCCAAAGAAAACAAGCTACTGTTTCCCAGAAATTCGGAGGAGTTTCAGAAACTGAAAGCACAAGTCCTCCCGCAGCTTAAGCCGAATAAGGATGGACCCAGCAACAGTATCAAGTTCAGTATAGAAGGAAACGAATATATGGCGGTTGCCGTTCCGCTGAATATTGAAGGTACATCCTCAATCCGCGGATGGGTGGTGTTATACACCCCCATTGGTCCCGTTAACAAGTTAAGCCAGAGCTTCGTTTTCGTACTGCTGATTTCTCTGATATTTACCGGAATCATTGCCGTTGCATTTGGGATTTTTTTTGCAAGATCTATCGCAAAGCCCATTATCAAATTGAAGTATAGGGCTGAAAAACTTTCACTGCGGGATTTCGATTCCAAAGTGGAGATAAAAACAGGGGATGAACTGGAAGAACTGGCAGAAACAATCAACCAGATGGCCATAGAATTAAAAGAATATGATTTTGCACAGAAAAAGTTCCTTCAAAACGCCTCCCACGAGTTAAAAACACCGCTGATGTCCATTCAGGGGTATGCAGAAGGAATCAAGGACGGGGTATTTGAAGATAATGACAAAGCACTGCAAATTATCGTTGATGAAAGTACTCGGCTCAAAGGAATCGTTGAAGAACTGATTTTTCTGTCCAAACTGGAAACCATGGAGGATTTCTACAGGTTCAGCAGCGAAAAAATCAATGATGTCATTGAGACAAGCATTGAGAAGGTCAATAGTCTTGCAATGAAGAACAATATCAGAATCAGCAGCGTTCTTTATAAAGACGAAGTCATGCGATTGGACAGGGATAAAATTACACAAGCCCTGATCAATTTGCTAAGCAATGGTCTAAGATATGCCAACAGTGAGATTATAATTACGACCGGAGTTACTGGAGAGTATTTTGAGATAAGGATTAGTGATGACGGTGAAGGCTTTGATGAAAAGGACATTAAAAATGTATTCAAGAGGTTTTATAAGGGCAAGAAAGGCAATACCGGCCTGGGACTTGCCATTACCAAGGTAATCATTGAAAAGCACAAAGGCACCATCGAGGCAGTCAATGCCGAAAACAGGGGCGCCGAGTTTATCGTAAGACTGCCAAAAGGGCAGCAAGTTCAAGGATAAAAGAATTATTTTACCCATGAACTTTACACATGGGGTTGTATCAGATATAATAGGTCTATAAATGAATACGGATGCTAGGGGTGCCTAACGGCTGAGAAAGAGAAATCTTGACCCTTTGAACCTGATGTGGCTAATACCACCGTAGGGAAGCAGAGAATATATTTTGATAATAATTGTATTTTTAAAGCTTACCTGCACGCAGGTAAGCTTTTTTGATTTTGTAAATTCTTAAACTGGCATCTTATTCATGATTAGCTAGGAGACAGACGGGCCATCGAAACTGTTTACCAGTAACAAATTTGATATTCGAGAGGTGAATGAATCTATGAAAGTAACGCTGAATGGAAAACAAACTGAAATTGATGCTGGATTAACGCTGATGGAGTTATTAAAAGAAAAGGGGCTGGAGCCTGACCGGGTTGTTGTTGAATTTAACCATGATATAGCTCCAAAGGAAGAGTGGAACAACATTCTTCTTAAAGAAGGCGACAATCTGGAAGTGCTGCGTTTTGTCGGCGGAGGCTGAAGATAAAGAAAAGTGAAGAGTGAAGATGAAAAAAGAGGGGATCGGGTACCGAGCGGAGTAAAGATTGAAGAAAAATTAAAGAAACGTCAATAAGAACAGATTGAACTAGAACAAAGTTTTTAATGATGACAGATATTAACAAAGATAAAAGGGAGATGAGAACTATGGGAGACCAGTTAATAATCGGTGGAAAGCAAATCAATAGCAGACTGTTTATAGGAACAGGAAAATTCCCCAATAACAGATTAATACCGGAAGTCATCAAAAAATCCGGTGCACAGGTGGTAACCGTAGCACTGAGAAGAATCGATTTTGATTCTGAGGATGAGAATATGCTGAACTATATACCAAAGGATTGTATTCTCATGCCAAACACCTCAGGCGCCAGGAATGCCGAAGAGGCAGTAAGAATTGCAAGGCTTGCAAGAGCAGCAGGATGTGGAAACTGGATCAAGATCGAAGTGGTTTCGGATAACAAATATCTGTTACCGGATAATTTTGAGACCATTAAGGCCACGGAAATCCTCGTGAAGGAAGGCTTTGTTGTCCTGCCTTATATGAGTCCGGATCTGATGGCAGCAAAAAGACTAAGAGATGTAGGGGCTGCCGCTGTAATGCCTTTAGGCGCACCGATAGGAACCAATAAAGGGCTGCGAACAAGAGATCTTGTAAAGATCCTGGTGGATGAAATTGACCTGCCAATCGTTGTGGATGCGGGTTTGGGAAAACCCTCGGAAGCTGCGGAAGCGATGGAAATCGGTGCAGCAGCTGTTCTTGTTAATACAGCAATCGCGACAGCAGGTGATCCGGTAATGATGGGCGAGGCTTTCGGCCAAGCCGTTGAAGCAGGAAGAAAAGCGTTTGTTTCAGGAGCTGGGGCTGTCAAGGAATATGCTGAAGCGTCATCACCTCTTACGGGATTTTTGAAATAGACCGTCGCAATTCTACTCGGAAGAAGGGAAAACAATGAGTTTTTACAATACATATCAAAAGTATAAGGAATTTGACTTTGAAGATTTTTTAGAAAAAGTGACTGAAGAGGATGTATTAAGGGCAATCAGCAAAGATCGGATCAATGAATACGATTTTCTGGCCCTGCTTTCCGCCAAGGCGGAAAAACACCTTGAAGCCATGGCGGTAAAAGCAAGACAGCTTACTCTTCAGCATTTTGGGAAAGTAATATTTTTATTTACTCCCATGTATCTTGCAAACTATTGTGTCAATCAATGTGCCTATTGCAGCTTCAATATAACCAACAAGATATCAAGAAAAAAGCTAAACCTGGAAGAGGTGGAAGAGGAAGCACGAATCATATCCTCCACAGGTTTAAGGCACATTCTGATCTTGACCGGGGAATCACGGAAGGAAACTCCCGTAAGCTACATCAAAGAATGCGTCGAGGTATTGAAAAAATATTTTCGTTCCATATCTATTGAGGTTTATCCTTTAGAAACAGAAGAGTATGCAGAACTGGTTGCATCAGGCGTTGATGGAATTACTCTGTTCCAGGAAGTTTACAGTGAAGAAACCTATGAAGCAGTTCATCTGGGAGGCCCTAAGCGTAACCACCGGTTTAGACTGGATGCGCCGGAAAGAGCTTGCATTGCTTCCATGAGAAGTGTTGGGATCGGTGCACTTTTAGGATTGGATGACTGGCGCAGGGAAGCTTTTTTTACAGGGCTACATGCAGACTACCTGCAGAACCAATACAATGATACGGAAATTAGCGTATCGCTTCCAAGAATAAGACCTCATGTTGGCAGCTTTCAGCCAAAGTGTGACGTTTCGGATAAGAATCTGGTTCAGGTAATGCTGGCTATTCGATTATTTATGCCACGGACCGGAATTACGATATCAACGAGGGAAAGGCCGGATTTCAGGGATAATTTGATCGGACTGGGTGTTACAAAGATGTCAGCAGGAGTTTCAACGGAGGTTGGAGGTCATGCGTCGGATGAAAAAACTGAAGGTCAGTTCGATATCTCGGATAATCGGGATGTTGAGACAATGAAAAATATAATTTATGGAAAGGGATATCAACCCGTCTTTAAAGATTGGCAGATGATTTAAAAAGGGTAATAAGTGATAGGTAATGGGTAGGGGCGGACGCCTCTGTCCGCCCGAATGACATGATTGATTGGGATGGCAGACGCCTTGCCTCTTTGAACCTAATGGTGGAGGATAAAATGAATGATTTCGAAAGGTCATTAGCCCGATATATCGGCGAAGACAGATTAAAGAAAATCCAAAGTATTAAGGTTGGAATTGCGGGTGCAGGGGGATTGGGTTCCAATTGTGCCTTCAACCTTGTAAGAAGCGGCTTTAACTCTTTGAAAATTATCGACTTTGATCTTGTGGAGTTCTCAAATCTGGATCGGCAGTTTTATTTTCTTGACCAGGTTGGGAAACCAAAAGTGGAAGCGTTAAAAAACAACCTGTTAAGAATCAACCCTGATTTATATGTCGAAGACATTCGGGATCGGATCACAGAAGATAATGTAGTCGACATTTTTAATGATTGTGATGTGGTGGTGGAAGCCTTTGATCAAGTACAGTGCAAAAGGCTGATTGTAGAAAAGTATTATCAATCCGGTAAACTTCTTGTTTCAGCCTCCGGACTTGGTGGTTGGGGAAACAGTGATGCCATCTGTGTGCGTAAAGTTCACTCAAAGTTTTATCTAATTGGCGATTATGTTTCCGAAGTGAATGAAGATGTTCCGCCGATTTCACCCCGCGTCAATATCGCCGCTGCAAAACAAGCGGATGTAATTTTGGAATGGGCTTTAATGAGATAGATTTGTTCGAAGAGAGGAGGATTTTATGGATAAATTATTCAGAATCATCGACGCCAATGTAAATAGAGCATCAGAAGGAATTCGTGTTTTGGAAGACCTTGCAAGATTTTATTATGATCATAAAGAAATATCGGAAAAGCTTAAAAAACTGAGACATGGAATCCGAAAAGGAATGATGAGTTGCTTGCCCCAGTGTATTGCGGAGAGAGACTCCGCGGATGATGTTGGAGTTCAGACCTCAAAAGAATTGAAATTAGATGATAAAAGTACACTGTTTGAACTCATAACGGCCAATTTTAAACGGTTACAGGAAGCTTTGAGGGTCATAGAGGAAAACCTGAAGCTGCTTGGGGAATATGAAAAATCCAAGGAGTATGAAGATTTTCGTTTTTACTCTTATGCTGTAGAAAAAGAGTTTTACAGACTGAATGCTATCGCTGATAAGCGAAAAAAGCTTGAAACAGACTTATACTGTTTAACCGCGGAAGAGTATTCGAAGGGAAGAAGCAACCTTGATGTTGTGAAAGCCTTAATAAAATCCGGTATAAAAATCATTCAATACAGGGAAAAGGATAAAAAGCTCCTTGAAAAGTATCGCGAATGTACGGAAATCAGAGCGCTAACACAAACCGCAGGTGTAACCTTTATCGTCAATGATGATATCCATATTGCCATGCTGGTGAAGGCAGATGGTGTCCATATTGGGCAGGATGACCTTCCTGTAGAAAAAGTGAGAGAGCTGGTAGGGGAAGAAATGATTATCGGTGTCTCAACCCATTCTCCTGAGCAGGCAAAAGCAGCAATTGCAGCTGGGGCGGATTATATCGGCGTAGGCCCGGTTTTCAAGACTTTCACAAAGAAAGATGTATGTGATCCTGTCGGCTTAGAATACCTTGAGTATGCGGTTAAAAATGTGGATATTCCTTTTGTGGCCATCGGTGGGATCAAGGAACATAATTTAAGCGAGGTTGTCTCAAAGGGGGCAAAATGTATTGCCATGGTGACTGAAATTGTAGGTGCAGACAATATTGAAGAGAAAATTATCAGTATAAGAAATCAAATAAGAAACCGGAATGAGATGGAAAATAAAAAGGGGGATATTTAATAATGAATTATACAACTCAAATGGATGCCGCCAGAAAAGGGATTGTTACAAAAGAGATGGAAATTGTAGCAGCAAAAGAGGGAAAGTCCCTAGAAGAGATTAGAAGTTTAATCGCAGAAGGAAAAGTAATCATTCCAGCTAATAAAAATCATACTTGTCTCAATGCCGAAGGTGTTGGGCAGGGACTTAGGACGAAGATCAACGTGAACCTAGGAATATCTAAAGACTGCTGCAATTTTGATATAGAAATCGAAAAAGTAAAAAAAGCAATCGAATTAAAGGCGGAAGCCATTATGGATTTAAGTTCTTACGGAAAAACAAAAGAGTTCAGGCAGAAGCTGGTGAGCTTTTGTCCTGCAATGATTGGAACCGTGCCAGTCTATGACGCGGTAGGATTCTATGATAAAGAGCTTGCAACCATCACAGCCCAGGAATTTCTTGATGTCATTGAACAGCATGCAAAAGACGGTGTTGACTTTATGACTGTTCATGCGGGAATCAATAAAGCAACAGCAGAAAAATTCAAGAAGAACCCAAGGTTAACGAATATCGTTTCCAGGGGAGGTTCCTTGATCTTTGCCTGGATGGAGCTGACCGGGAATGAAAACCCCTTCTATGAGTACTATGACAAGATCCTGGATATCTTTGAAAAGTATGATGTCACCATCAGTCTTGGAGATGCATGCAGACCCGGCAGTATTCACGATGCTACGGATGCTTCCCAGATTGAAGAGTTGATTGTGCTGGGAGAGTTGACAAAACGTGCGTGGGAAAGAAATGTACAGGTAATGATTGAGGGGCCGGGGCATATGGCAATCAATGAAATTGCCGCAAATATGGTTCTTGAAAAGAGGCTTTGTCACGGAGCGCCATTTTATGTGCTGGGACCTATTGTGACAGATGTTGCTCCGGGCTACGATCATATTACCAGCGCAATTGGTGGTGCGATTGCTGCTGCCAACGGTGCAGATTTCCTCTGTTATGTTACCCCGGCAGAGCACTTGAGACTGCCTGATTTGGAAGATATGAAAGAGGGGATTGTTGCTTCAAGAATTGCTGCGCATGCTGCGGATATTGCCAAGGGAATCAAGGGTGCGAGAGATTGGGATTATAAAATGAGTGAAGCCAGGAAAAACCTTGATTGGGAAGCAATGTTTAACCTTGCGATCGATAAGGAAAAGCCCAGAAGATATCGTGAGAGCTCTATGCCGGAACACGAGGACAGCTGCACCATGTGTGGTAAAATGTGTGCGGTTCGGAATATGAATAAGGTATTAAAAGGGGAAAAAATCAATATTCTTTAGTATGGATAACGCGTCTAAGAAATTAGGCGCGTTTGGCTTTATTCGACAAAAATAATTATATTTTTGCACGCTGCGGTTTCATGATATAATGATTTTATTGAACATGTTAACAAACAACATTTAACAGACAGATGGAGGGATACCATTGAAGAAACCCGCGACAAAATCCTTTGGAATTCTGACCAGCGGCGGTGACTGCCCGGGCCTGAATGCAGCGATCAGAGGTGTGGCTAAGGCAACCATGGGCATTTATGACATGAATGTTATGGGAATATGCAACGGATACAAAGGACTGATTGAAGGTGAAGTAAAACAATTAAGCCCAGAGGACGTTTCCGGTATTCTCACACGGGGCGGCACCATCCTTGGAACCTCAAGGGAAAAACCCTTTAAAGTGACCGGGGACGCAGACGGCGAAGTTGGTAAAAATAAAGTTGAAGCCATCAAGGAAACCTATCAGAGATTTGGATTGGATTGTATTGTTGTTCTGGGTGGGAACGGATCTCATAAAACAGCAAACCTATTGAAGGACGAAGGACTAAATGTTGTAGGACTTCCCAAAACGATAGACAATGATATCTTTGGGACTGATGTGACTTTTGGATTTTATAGTGCTGTAGATATTGCTACGGATGCGATTGATCGATTGCACTCCACCGCACATTCCCACAACCGTGTGATGGTCGTAGAGGTCATGGGCCATTATGCCGGCTGGCTTGCACTTTATGCCGGGGTTGCCGGCGGTGCAGACGTTATTATATTGCCGGAAATACCCTATGATATTGAAAGTATTAAAAAGCATATCACCAAAAGGGCAAAAGGCGGTAAAGCGTTTTCAATTATCGTTGTGGCTGAAGGCGCTGTGTCCTACGAGGAGTCTAAACTCTCCAAAAAGGAACTGAAGAAAAAGATGAAGGAAAGCAGCAGCCCAAGCAAGGGGTATGCGATTGCGAAGGAAATTGAAGCTTGCACGGATATGGACGTACGAGTGTCGGTATTGGGCTATCAGCAACGAGGGGGGACGCCTTCTCCTTATGACAGAGTTATTGCTACACAGTTTGGAACGGCAGCGGCAGAGCTTCTTTATAAGGGTGAATTCGGAAAGATGGTAGCCAAAGTCAATAATAAAATCATCACAGTACCATTGGAGGATGTAGCCGGGAAAATCAAACTGGTTCCAAAGGATCACCGGTTGATCAAGGATGCACGCATGGTGGGTACTTGTTTTGGAGACTAATAACAAAGTAGGCAGGCGCTGAGTTAAATAAAAAGGTCATGTACACATGTGTACATGACCTTTATTTTATTTATAAATTACTTTCCTGCCAACTGTGATTCTGCCATTTGAATTAGTCTTCTTGTAATGTTGCCGCCAACCTTACCAGCATCACGCGCTGCCAAATCACCATTATATCCCTGCTTCAGGTTAACACCAACCTGAGAAGCGATTTCATACTTCATTTTGTCAAGAGCACCCTGTGCTTCCGGAACGAGCTTTCTATTATTATTGTTGTTGGCCACTTTGAATCACCTCCTTAACTGTGTGGTAATTCTTATTGTGTGAAAAAAAATCGAAATTACTCAAGTATTTAATGGTATTTTAATAAGAAATTAGAGGATTTTCCTTGAATATAACGAATAATTTAAATTGAAGGGTCAAGAGTATTTTGAGGAGGACCTATGTTTTCTTTAAACATATGCAATGACACGGTTTTTTTTGAAGATATCAAAATTGAACATTTACCGCTGATTCTGAAGTGGTACAACAAAGTAGACGATTTCAGGTTTGCTACTGGAATTGATAACCCGATCTCTCTCGATGTACTGACCCGGAAATATGCTGAAGTCGCGATTTGCAGCAATGAGTTCTTCGTGGGAGTTTACCTTTGTAAAGAAAAGAAGATGATTGGGATTTTAAAGGGGCGCTTTGAGTACGAAAACAAACAATCCGCCTGGATCAGTTCCATCGTTATTGACCCTCAGCATCAAAAAAAAGGGTATGGGAGCGCCGCCGTCAGCCTTTTGATCAGTTTTCTTAAAGAAAAATCCAACATCCGAAATGTTTATCTGGCTGTGATAGAGGAAAACATCCAGGGAAGATCCTTTTGGAACAAACATCATTTCATCGAATTACGACGGATAGAAAATCACCTGAAACTCCAAAACCGTCAGCAAAATGTACTCATTATGCAAAAAAGCATATAAGCAAAACATAGCCAGGAAACAAAAGTCAAAAAAAGTACTAAATATTATGTAAATTTCTTCGTGAACATGATATAATTGTAATATACTGTATATCAAATGCAGAAAAAGAACCTGCCAAAACCTATCCTAGGAAATGATGGGATCGGGAATAAAAATAGGTAAATTAGCGAAAAAACTGATTTTTAAGGGTCTTGTACCAAAAAACTTAGGAAAATATGCCTTTTCAGGTTTGACAAACCAAAAGTGGATGGATATAATATCAGTAACATGACAAAATTCATAGCTGAATCTCCTTGCAAAAGGAGTACGGAGGAACCAAACACATGGGGTTAATCCGATCTAGAGGCTAGAACAGATTTGATTTGTTTGATATAAGAAATTTATTCTTATTTCTCGCATCTCACTTCCCACTTCTAACATCTAGTGAGGTAGGGGTGATCCTATTACCCGAACCCGTCAGCTAACTTCGGAAGCTAGAAATAGGAGGTTTCACATGTCCAGATATGGAAAACTGTTGTTGAGCGTTGCCATGCTAATCTTAACTCTGTCTCTTTTAACCGGTTTTGCCTATGCAGAGTCAAAAACTGCAGTGGTAAACGGAGACGACGTCAATCTTCGTGCCAAACCAAGTACTTCCGCATCAATTGTTACAAAAGTGGATAAAGGTACGGAAGTCAGTATCCTCAGTGAGGATGATGGCTGGTATAATGTCAGCGTCAAAAACAAAAAGGGATGGATTTCTACTCAGTTTGTATCGGTAAAAAGCGAAGCAGCAGGAAAAGGTAAGATTCTTGCTGAGGATGTCAATCTAAGAAGCAACCCGAATTTGTCCGCCAAAGTAATCAAAAAACTTGATAAAGGTGAAAGCGTAAGCCTGATTGAGGGTTCTGGAGAATGGGTCAAAATCAAAACTTCTGCAAACGAAACAGGTTGGGTGAAGCAAGAATTTGTTTCAGGGAAACCAGTTAGTGTTTCCAGAGGCGCCATTGAAAGAACGCCCAAAAAAGAAACTGTTGAGACTCCTAAGATAGAGGCTCCAAAGGAAGAAGCACCTAAGACTGAAGACGATAATAAAACCGATGACTCTGGCAAAGCTCAGGAATTAGTTGAGTATGCGAAGAAATATTTAGGTGTAAAGTACGTTTATGGCGGTTCCTCACCCAAGGGGTTTGATTGTTCAGGATTTACGTCTTATGTATTTGATCACTTTGGAATTGATTTGGAAAGAGTAGCAGCAAGTCAAGCTGGACAAGGCAAGAAAATCAGTAAGTCAGAATTAAAAGCCGGTGATCTTGTTTTCTTTGATACCAATGGTGGACGCAATTATATCTGCCATGTAGGCATTTATATCGGAGATGGAAAATTCATTCATGCATCCTCCGGTAGAAATTCAAAGAGAGTTGTGATTAGTGATTTATCAGAAGGCTTTTATGAAAATGCGTATATGACAGCAAGAAGAGTACTAAAGTAAAATTCTCAAGTTTAAGCGCCCCTCAAATGATGGGGCGCTTTTTGTTCGTAATTTTTATATAGTTAGTTTTGGGGACGTGCAGGTGACAGAATGAAAAGACCGCTGGTAAATTGTACGATAGCTTTTTTAACGGGGATTATTTTTGCTTATATTTTCCCTTCTTTCGGGTTGATCGCCTTATTGGGTGTATTCTTGCTTTTTGCAATATTTGCAATTAAAAAACATATACCAGACAAATTGACCTTGTTTATAATTATGATTGCCGTGTTTACGGCGGGTGGTTGCGAATACCTGGTTATGAGGAATGTGAACATTCAGAAGTTCGAAAACTATTATGGAAAAGACGTGGTACTTCATGGGTCTATCGATTCTGAACCGGACATCAGAAGCATTAAGATTAACTATGTTTTTAAAACCGAAGAAATTGTTTTTGAGGGAATTAATAAAAAAGTAAATGGAAAGATTCTTTTATCAACTCTAAATAATAAGGAAGCTTCAATCTATGGATATGGTACCAGCCTAACCGTTCAAGGACAATTGAAGGAGCCCAAAGGGCAGAGAAATCCGGGTGGATTTGATTATCGGAAATACCTTTCAAGATCCGGTATTTCAGCAACCATGTTTGCTATGGGGGATCAAGTACAAGTACAAGAGAGCAAAAAATCCAATATAATTGTTGAAGTGGGCATTCAGATTAGAAATAGAATTGTGTCGGTAATCAGCAAGAGTTTGCCTGCTGAACAGGCTGGATTATTGAATGGTATGCTGATTGGATATAGGGAAGGTCTCACTGAGGAAACTAAAGAGAGTTTCAGCGATGCGGGGCTAACGCATATCATGGCAGCTTCCGGTATGAATGTAGCCTTTATCGTATTTCCTCTGTTTTTTATATTGAAAAAACTAAGGATGAGGGAAAGTATCGCAAACCCAATGATTATTCTTATATTGATAATGTTTGTATTTGTTACCGGTTTTTCACCATCCATTTTAAGAGCAGTGATTATGGCCATTGTACTTTTAGCAGCAAAGATGATAAGACGTGAAGCTGACGTGATGACCAGTATTGCTTTTGCAGCGCTCATCTTACTGATATTTAATCCTCAAAGCCTTTTTGATGTTGGATTTCAGCTTTCCTTTGCCGCAACATTATCCATCATCCTATTCTATAAGCCATTAAAATCCATGATGAATCTTCGATGGATTCCTGGTTTATTGGCAGATGTCATCGCAGTCACTATGGCATCCCAGATTGGGACGATTCCAATCACAGCTTTTTACTTTAACAAAATTTCATTGATTTCTCTGTTATCCAATCTGGTTGTTGTTCCAATTGTAGAAGTTGTCAGCATTCTTGGGTTTGCCATGGCGATTTTGGGTCAGTTCAGTCTAATCCTTTCCCAATGGATTGGCTACGTGAATTGTGCCTTTTTAACGTTCATTCTATTTGTCACAAAAATGTCCGCATCCATACCGTATGCAGTTTTACTGGTGATCACGCCATCGCTGGCTGTCATCATCGTATATTATGCAGCCTTCCTGGGATGGTTGAAAAAAGATAAGCTAAAGCAGATGAAGGTAAATCCGGGGATTTATATTACAGCTGCAACACTGGTTGTAGTTTTATTAATACTGAATTTCATTGTTCCAAAGGATTTGCAAGTCGTTTTTTTGGATGTGGGTCAGGGAGATGCATCTCTGATTAGAACCCCCTCGGGTAAGAACATCCTGATTGACGGCGGAGGGAGCAGTTCTAAAGATAAAGCCGCTCCCAATGTTGGAGAAATGGTGGTGATACCATTCCTTTTAGATTATGGCATATCCAAGTTGGACATGGTGGTGGCTACCCACGCGCATGATGACCACATTCAGGGACTGAAACCCGTTTTGAAAGAGCTTGGAGCTCAAGCCCTGGTAACTTCAGAAGACCCTGAGAACAGCTTTAAGGAACTGAAGCTGATTGCAAGAGAACATGGAATTGATACATTGTCCTGTACAAAAGGAGATGTAATAAAAGTAGATGACCAAATCTTTTTTAAGGTCCTCTATCCCGAAAAGGAAAAAGTGGTTTCAAATTCAACTTTAAATAATAATTCCTTAGTGCTAAAATTGAAATATCAAAACATATCTGTCCTGTTCACGGGAGATATGGAGCAGGATGTAGAAAATCAATTATTGTCGGAAAACGCTGAAGTCAAATCCGATGTTTTGAAGGTAGCGCACCACGGTTCCATCACTTCAAGCGGAGAGGACTTTCTAAAAGCTGTTGAACCACAAGCCGCTGTAATCAGTGTGGGGAAGAATAACTTCGGGCATCCTTCTGAGAAGGTGATAGATAGGATTCATAAACTTGGTGCGCATCTTTTGCGTACGGACCAAAATGGTGCGATTTTAATGAGAACAAATGGCAAACAAATTAAGTTTAGTACAACAGTTAACGAATAAAGGATGAATCCAATGAGCATAGACCTATTGAAAAATCAAATAAAAGACAATAAACTGGCTAACCTGTACCTTTTCTACGGTCCTGAGGAGTATTTAAAAAAGTACTATCTGGAAACTATTGAAAAAAGGCTGATTCCCGATGAGGGAATGAAAACACTGAACAAAACGGTTCTGGAAGGAAAAATGGAGCCGGGTAAAATTTTAGATGCTTGCGAAACCCTTCCGGTTTTTTCTGAAAAAAGGCTTGTAATCATTAGAAATTCTGGTGCGTTTAAAGGGAAGAGCAAAGCTGCGTCGGAAGATAAAAAGGGAAAACCAAAAAGTGATGACCTTCTGGAGTATGTTCAGAGTTTGCCGGAGCACATCTGTCTAGTGTTTTATGAAGAGGAAATTGATAAAAGGGTTAAGCTGGTCGATGCTATCAAGAAAAATGGCTTAATCGTTGAGTTTGCTTTTCAAAAACCTCCAGAGCTTGTAAAATGGGTGGTTAAAGTGGTTACAGCTCAAAAAAAACAGATGGATCCTTTGACGGCCTCGCTTCTGGTAGATAACAGCGAGCAGGGAATGAATGAAATATTGACGGAAATCAACAAACTGGTTTTATTTGTGGGAGATCGAGCGAAAATCAATCAGGATGATATTGAAAAGGTTTGTATCCGGTCCATTAAGACAAGAATTTTTGATCTTACGGATGCAATCGCTGAAAAGGACCGTGTAAAGGCTCTAAAGCTGCTGGATGACATGGTGGTGATGAAGGAACCGATGCAAAAGATCCTTTATATGATTAATCGCCACTTCCGACATGTACTACAAATGAAAGTACTGATGAGTGAGGGAGTCAATTCCGATCAAGCAGCATCGAAAATCGGTATCACTCCCTACGCAGCAGGAAAAGTTGTGAAACAATCCCGAGGATTTACAATTCAAGACTTAAAGAATGCCATCCAGGAGAGCCTGGAATATGATCTGGCGATAAAAACCGGCAAGCTGCAGGATCGGCTGGCAGCAGAACTTCTGATTGCAAAGCTGTCATCATAATATCTATATAAATCGTGAAAATGATTTTACAACGATAAACTATATTTTCACGATAAGAAATTAAGGAAATTGAACCGCGATGTAAAAGCTTTATCGCGTTCAGTATTGAAGAGAGGAACCAATGATAAAGGATAGAATTTGGGCTCAAGGAACTTATTCAGGTGAAAGTGTAGATCAGATCATAAAAAAAGCAGGGATTCCGGCTCTTTTAGCGAAAATTTTTGCCAGCCGCGGGATCGAAAATAAAGAAGAAATTCTGGAATTTTTGAATCCGGATATGAAGCTGCTTCATGATCCATTTTTATTTAATGATATGGAGATGGCTGTCGAAAGAATCATCCGAGGAATTCAAAAAGATGAAAAAATAACAGTCTATGGGGATTATGACGTGGATGGAGTAACGAGTACGGCTGTTATATATGATTTCTTAAGAGAATGCGGCGCCGATGTCGAGTATTATATTCCTGACCGTTTTGAAGAGGGTTACGGACTGTCTAGAAAAGGCGTCGACCGAATAAAAGCAGCGGGAACATCCTTAATCATTACGGTTGATTGTGGAACAACTGCGTTTGAAGAAATAGATTATATACATCAGTTAGGGATGGAGGTTATCGTTACGGACCATCATGAATGCCAGGAGAAACTGCCTTCAGCTTATGCCGTGATCAACCCTTGCAGACATGACAGCCGTTATCCCTTTAAGGAGCTTGCGGGGGTAGGGGTGGTTTACAAACTGATCCATGCGATTTGTATAAAGATGGGATTGGATGGAGCTTATGAAAAGTATCTGGACCTGGTGGCCGTAGGAACGATTTCAGATGTTGTCTCTCTTCTGGGGGAAAACAGGATTCTTGCAAGGCATGGACTGCAAAAGATAAAGAATACGACATGTGTGGGTCTAAAGGTACTCATGGAAAACTGTGGGTTAATGGAAAAGCCGCTTTCATCCTGGGGGATCAGTTTTGTAATTGCTCCGAGAGTCAATGCTGCCGGTCGGATGGGGCATGCCAAACGGGCGGTTGAACTGTTCACAACGCGAAGTTATGACCGAGCAGTCGAGATATTCTGCGATTTGAGCGAAGACAACAAAAAGCGTCAGGAGATTGAAGCCAAGATTCTGGAAGAAGTGCTTGCAACCATAGAAGCAGATGAAAAATTAAAGAGTTCGAAAGTATTTGTGGTTTCTGGCAGAGAATGGCATCATGGCGTGATCGGAATTGTAGCTGCAAAGATCACAGAAAGATATTACCGGCCTTGTGTAATGATTTCTGTGGATGAAAACGGAATCGGAAAAGGATCCTGCAGAAGCATTGAAGGATTTGATGTTTTTTCTGCTCTTAAACACTGCGAATCTGTAATTGAAGCCTATGGCGGGCATGAACAGGCGGCAGGCGTGACGATAAAACAAGAAAACATCGATGCCCTCAAGGAATTGATTAATCAGTATGCGGATATTTCATTGACGGAAGAAAAGCTGATTCCAAAACTGAAAATCGATATTGCTGTCAGCAAGGAAGATCTCAGGATTGATGCCATAAGGCAATTGGAACTTCTTGCTCCGTTTGGCGCGGCAAACCCTTCGCCAGTATTCCTGTATCAAAACTTGAAAATTAAAAGCATAAAGAAAGTCGGAGAAGAAAAGCACTTAAAACTTCTTTTGGAAGACGAGGGAATGTTCGTAGAAGCCATTGGGTTCAATATGGGGAGCTTGGCAGGGCAAATCAATCTTGATGACAAGATCGATGTTGTCAGTATGCTCGAAATCAACAGTTGGAATTCCAATGAACGTATTCAGCTCAACTTGAAGGATTTACGGAGTATTCGGGAACTCAACGACAGCAACAATTTTTTTTATAGTTTAGACAAATCTATTGATTTTCTGAGCTTAAACGATGATAATAAGTATGATGATTTAATTTACAAGGTTAGGAATCAATCCTTCAAGGATTTTCAAGTGCAGCTGGATCACATCATTCCGGATCGGGAGGATATGGCCGCTGTATTTCAAATGATCAGGAAAAACAGTGTGGATGGCAGCTTGGTGATCCAGGACCTGTTTGCCTTCTCGCGAAAAGTGTCTAAGATAGAAAACAGCAAATTAAATTATTTCAAGCTGAAAAGAATATTTGAAATTTTTGACGAATTAGGTTTAATGCGCGTAATTCCCTTTGGAACAGATGGCTTGAATATTACGCTGCAAAATGTAGCTGTCAAAAAAAACCTGGAACATTCTTCACGGTTTATGAAGCTCCAATCCTACAAGAACAAAACAGGCTGAAACCTGTCAGTGTATATCTGATGCATATTACAATATTTTTTAGGAGGCAGTATGATGGACTTAAAAGCAAAACTCAGACATGTTATGGATTTTCCAAAGGAAGGAATCGACTTTATCGATATTACGACGGTACTTCAAGATGCGGAAGCATTAAAGACAACCCTGGAGCAAATGAAGGAAAAAATCAGTGCCATGGGAGACTTTGATCTTGTTGTCGGACCGGAATCCAGAGGCTTTATATTTGGTACGCCATTGGCTTACATGCTGGGAAAAGGCTTTATTCCCATTCGAAAAAAAGGAAAGCTGCCTTATAAGACCATCAGCGTTGAATATCAATTGGAATACGGTACCGACGTTCTTCAAATGCATGAGGATGCGGTAAAGCCGGGACAGAAAGTTGTTATTATCGATGATTTGCTTGCAACCGGCGGAACTACCGAATCCAATATCAAGCTGATTGAACAGTTGGGTGGCGAAGTCGTTGGAATTGTTTACTTTATCGAACTGTCTTTCTTGAATGGAAGAGATAAGCTGAAGGGTTATAAGGTTGAATCTATCGTAAAATTCTAAGCAGAATCTGCAGAAACTTTGGGGGAATCCAAATGCCTGAAAGCGGGTATAACCGGCTGATTAATAAAATTAAACAGTATGATCCCAATTGTGATTTTTCTCTGATTGAGAAGGCATATGCCGTTTCAAAAACAGCCCATGACGGTCAGCAGAGAGTCTCCGGTGATCCCTACATCATACATCCGATCGAGGTTGCAAACATTCTTGCAGAACTTGAATTGGATTGTACTTCTATTGTTGCGGGCATTTTGCATGATACCATAGAGGATACCACCTGTACCTATGAACAGCTGAAGGAAAAGTTTGGAGAAGAGGTTGCAACCCTGGTCGACGGTGTTACCAAACTGGGGAAAATTCCCTATACGACAAAAGAGGAGCAGCAGGTTGAAAACTTGAGAAAGATGTTCCTGGCCATGGCCAAGGACATCCGAGTAATTCTAATCAAGCTGGCTGACCGCCTTCACAACATGCGGACACTCAAATACATGTCGGAAGAAAAACAGCTGGAGAAAGCAAAAGAGACTTTGGAGATCTATGCTCCGCTTGCTCACCGGCTCGGTATTTCAAAGATCAAATGGGAACTCGAAGATATCAGCCTCCGGTATTTGGATCCGAAAGGTTATTATGACCTGGTAGATAAAATCGCAAAAAAGAGAAAAGAAAGAGAAGCGTTCATCACGCAGATTCTGGATACATTAAAGGAAAAAACCAATGAACTGGGAATAGAAGAACCCCATATCGACGGCAGACCGAAGCATTTTTACAGCATTTATAAAAAGATGGTGGAGCAAAACAAGACACTGGAACAGATCTATGACCTGTTTGCCGTGAGGGTCATTGTAAACTCCGTAAAAGACTGCTATGCGGTTCTTGGGTTGGTGCATGAGCTGTTTAAGCCCATGCCTGGACGATTCAAGGACTATATTGCCATGCCGAAGCCCAATATGTATCAATCCCTTCATACAACTTTGATTGGGCCCGAAGGTCAACCCTTTGAAATACAAATCAGGACCTGGGATATGCATAGGATTGCCGAAGTTGGTATCGCGGCCCATTGGAAGTACAAGGAGAAGCAGTCGGGTGGCAGCGAGTTGGATAGTAAATTGGCTTGGTTAAGGCAGCTTCTCGAATGGCAGAAAGATATGCGGGATGCGAAAGAGTTCATGGAAACTCTGAAGGTTGACCTCTTTACGGATGAGGTTTTTGTTTTTACGCCAAAAGGTGACGTCATCAGCTTACCCAACGGCTCTACGCCTATTGACTTTGCTTATGCTATTCACAGTGCCATCGGCAATAAGATGATGGGGGCCAAGGTGAATGGGAAAATCGTGACGCTGGATTATCAGTTGAAAAACGGCGATATCATGGATGTATTGACCTCCTCCAGTGTCCACGGGCCTAGCAGGGATTGGCTGAAGATCGTCAAAAGCTCGCAGGCAAAGAACAAAATCAATCAGTGGTTTAAAAAAGAAAAACGGGATGAGAACATCATACGTGGAAAAGAACTGATTGAGAAGGAACTGAAAAAGCAAGCAATTACTTTTAACCAGATCTTCAAGCAGGAATGGGTGGAGCCAATCCTCAGAAAGTTCAATTTCAATACCCTGGAGGATATGTATGCGGGTATTGGGTATGGTGCCATCACTGCAAACAAGATCATATCCAGGTTGAAGGAAGAATATAGAAAGACTGTAAAACCCGAGGATATGGATGTAAACTTGCTGGAGCCGGTGCCGCAGCAAAGGGGCGATAGAAAAAAGAAGTCTGTTCCCGAAAGCGGTATTGTTGTTAAAGGAATTGATAACTGTCTGGTAAGAATTTCACGATGCTGCAATCCTGTTCCAGGGGATGAAATCATTGGATATATTACGAGGGGAAGAGGGGTTTCCGTTCACAGAAAAGACTGTACCAACGTCAATGACAATGTGGATGGAGATAACCGGCTCATCGAGGTTAGCTGGTATTCCGCTGCAAATGTTGCATATAAGGCGGATATCACCATTATGGCGAATGACAGGAACTCGCTTTTAATGGAGGTTACCAATGTCATTGCTGAGTCCAAAGTGCCCTTGAAGGCGATCAATGCAAGGACCACAAAGGATCAGATCGTTATCATGAACCTTACGCTTGAAATTACAAATACGGAACAGCTTGAAAAAATGATCAAGAAAATCAAGAAAGTGGATAGTGTATTTGAAGTTACAAGAAACAAACAATAAAGCACAGTCACAAATTCCTGGTGTTTGAATATAAAAAAGCGATAAACTGATTTCAAGGAGAAATAGATTTGCGTGCAGTAGTTCAGAGAGTTTCGCGTGCAAGTGTCACTGTAGACGATAGGATCATCGGTAAAATCGGCCAAGGCATTGCGGTGTTGCTTGGAGTAGGGCAGGAGGATTCTGAAAAGGATATTGCCTATCTTGCCGATAAAATTATGAATTTGAGGATCTTCGAAGACGAAACCGGAAAGATGAATATCAGTCTTTTGGATATAAAGGGCGAGTTATTGATTGTCTCCCAATTTACACTATACGGGGACTGCAGAAAAGGAAAACGTCCAAGCTATGATAAAGCAGCAAGACCGGAAGCAGCGGAAGGAATCTATCATAAATTTGTTGAATACTGCAAAAATTATGATTTAAAAGTGGAAACCGGGAAGTTTCAAGCCATGATGAAAGTGGAGATCCATAATGAAGGACCGGTTACACTTCTTTTGGACAGCAGCAAAGATTTTTGACGGAGGAAATATGGAAATAAAGTGTTTACCCTACGGAATGTTTGGCTCCAATAGTTATATCATTGGAAATCAAGGAGAGTGCGCTGTAGTCGATGCAGGTGTCGGAAGCGGCGACATTATGGATGCAGCGGGCGAGAAAAAAATTAAGTATATTATTTTGACCCATGGACATATTGATCATATTTGTTGTGCTGACGAATTGAAAGAAAAGACAGGAGCAAAGGTCCTCATTCATGAGGGGGATGCAGGCTTTTTGGCGGATTCGATGAAGAACGGCTCAGCGCTGTTCGGCGCTGCAAGATCCTTCAAGGCTGCGGATGACTTTTTGAAAGACGGAGACACATTGGAAGTCGGGGGTATGCAATTGCAAATCATCCATACGCCTGGACACAGTCCCGGGTGCATTTGTATAAGAGTCGATAAACAGCTTTTTACAGGGGATACATTGTTTAGAATGTCCATCGGAAGAACTGATCTCGAAGGCGGAAATCACAGGGAGATTATTGACTCCATTCAATCCAAGCTTCTGGTGTTGGCTGAGGAGACTGTCGTATATCCAGGACATGGAGAATCCTCCACTATCGGTTTCGAGAAAAAGCATAATCCGTTTGTGCGCATAAGGTAGGTAATTTGGAAAAAACTAAATCTATTAGAATCTATCAAAAGGTGAAATATGATTAGTGTTTGCCTTCAAGGGCATGAGTTCAAAAATGAAATTTTTGATATTATCAAGTTGTTTTACAGGGATGAGGAGATCATATTTGCCGACCAACCTCGGGAGGATTCCCGGGGCATTTTTATATTTAGCTCACTTGTGGAAAACGATGGGAAGGTACAATCTTTACTTGAATTGGAACAGGATGGCCGCAAGTTTTCTGATCAAAGAGAATTGATATGTTTGAATGATGGGAAAAAGGGGATTGAAAGGAAGATATTGAAGAGGGAATTTAAACGGCAGTTATATCTTTTCTTATCGACCAGTTTAAATGAGAAAATGCCCTGGGGGATGCTGACAGGTATCCGTCCAGCAAAAATTGTCCATGAAATGATGGAAAAAGGCCTGGCTCAGGAAGAGATTTTCCTGAACTTAAAAGAGTATTATATGCTTTCAGAGGAGAAGGCCTCTCTTGCCTATGAGGTAGCAAGCGTCGAAAAAGGTTTTCTTGATAGGACTTCACAGGAACAAATCGGAATCTACATCGGGATCCCGTTTTGTCCGACAAGATGCCTTTATTGCTCTTTTACTTCGAATCCCATCAAGAAGTACGAAAGACATGTGGAAAACTATATATCTACTTTATGCAGGGAAATTAAAGCAGTGGCTGAAATCACTAAGCAAAAGAATCTTAAGATCCAAAGCATCTATATTGGTGGGGGCACGCCCACTTCCTTAAACGCTGAGAAGTTATGTTCCCTATTGAATTCAATTGAAGCCGGTTTTGATCTTTCTGCTATGGAAGAATATACATTAGAGGCGGGAAGACCGGATTCCATAAGTAAGGACAAGCTCATCGCCATCAGAAACAGCAGGGTAGACAGGATCAGCATCAATCCTCAGAGTATGAATGAGGAAACGTTAAAAGTCATCGGGAGAAATCATTCCCCTGAAGATATCGTTCGATCCTTTGAACTTGCTAGGGAATGCGGCATTGGTAATATCAACATGGATGTGATTGCAGGGCTTCCCGGCGAAAATTTGAATATGTTTGTAAATACCATGAAAGAAATTGAACAGCTGAAGCCGGACAGCCTCACAGTTCATACGATGTCCATCAAAAGAGCCTCAAGACTGAACGAAGAAAGGGAGAAGTATTCTCTGGAGGGTGAAAAGGAAGTTGCAGATATGATTTCTCTAGCCCAGGAAGCCGCTGTGAGGATGGGAATGCATCCGTATTACCTCTACAGACAGAAAAATATCCTTGGAAACATGGAAAATGTAGGATATAGCAAGCCAGGTAAAGAAAGTATCTATAACATTCAAATCATGGAAGAGAAGCAAACGATTGTTGCTTTAGGGGCAGGAGCCATCACAAAGGTTGTTTATCCCGAAGAAAACAGAATAGAACGTGCGTTTAATGTGAAGAGTGTGGAAGAATACATAGCAAGAATTGATGAAATGATAGAACGTAAAAAAGCACTGTTGCTTTAAGAAAAAAGATACCCCCAAATAATATTATATGGGGGTTATTATCTGTAAACCTTTACTGATCCAATCTTTAAATTCATTTTTTATATCCGGTGAAAAGTCACTATCACTGATGATGGTATATTCCGGCTTTAGTTCATCAATCAGCGCTAAAGAACGCACACCGAATTTGCTGCTGTCTGCTAACAGATAAACTTCACGAGCGGACTCAATCATGGCCTTCTTTATTTGAGCTTCTTCGAGAGAAGGCGTGGTAAGTCCGTATCTTGGGGAAATAGCACAGACACCAAGAAATACCTTATCTACGCTGAGATTCTTAATTGTCATCAGACTTTCTATACTTACGGTGTTCGCGATATTCTTCTGAACAAGTCCGCCTATCATATAAAGCTTGATACTGGTTTCAAAATTGGATTCAAGCACAATGATATCATGTGCTATTTGTACTGAATTGGTGATTACTGTAAGATTCTTGCGTATTGTAAGCAAGGGTATAATCTTTGAAACAGTAGTCGATCCGTCTAAAAGAATAGTGTCATTGTCATTGATGAAGGATGCCGCCAAAATGGCAATTTCATTCTTTTCATAGGTTTGCAGGTCGTCTCGTCTGAGCATAGGGAGAGCGACACTGACTTTTTCAGGCAGGATGGCACCCCCATAGGTCCTTTTAACCTTGTTCTTTTCTTCAAGAATACGAAGATCACGCCGAATCGTATCTTCAGAGACATCAAACAACTTGCAGAGTTCAGTTACTTCGACTCTTTCAGTACGCTTTAGTATTTCCATGATTTTATGATGTCGTTCCTCGATAAACATGTTTTCACCAACTTTCACGATTATTCAAGATTGTTAAGGAATATTCACGGTTGTTATTGATTGATCCTATTTTATATGATAGGATAAAACTTGTAAAGATAAAATAGGAGAAACTACTATGAATAAACGCTTGCTTTTTGTACAGTACCTCGGCTTTATTACCATAGGTCTGGTCAATACCATCATCTCACCGTTGATACCGGCAATGAATACTGAATTCAAAATGAATTTCGGTCAGATGGGATATATACTATCCGGGCAGTTTTTTGGATGCCTGATAACTGTTATTTTTGGCGGGTATCTGGCAGACCGGTTCGGAAAGAAGCCGTTTTTGTTAATCGGGGGAGTCATTTTAATCTGTGGATTAACCGGAAGCATTTTCTCAGGGAGTTATAACCAGCTTCTTTTTTGGAACATTATTACCGGATTAGGTTTTGGCACCTACGAAATAGGGATTAATGCGCTGTGTGCGGATGTAACGGAAAACAATAAAGGCGGGGCCATGAACTTTCTTCATTTTTTCTTTGGTTTGGGAGCAATATCCGGTCCTTTGCTAGCAACTTTTTGTACACGCGTATTTGAAAGCTGGAGATTGACGTTTGGAATTACCCTAATACTGCCGCTGTTGGTAAGTTTTATTCTTGTACCGTTAAAAGTAAATAAAGCTCCCCATACAGAAAGTAAAGAGGAGAAAATTCCATTTCATGATTTGTTTATCTGGATTGTAGGGTTATCCACCTTCATCTACGTAGGAATTGAAACATCCGTTTTCGGTTGGATGCCGGTTTACTGGGAAAAGCTGCCTTCCAGCAGCTTTATTCCTGCGACGATGATTGGAATGATCTTCTGGCTTTCCCTCACAGTAGGAAGGTTAATCTGCGGAGCTATAACGGATCGATTAGGATTTCCTAAATTCCTGCTTCTTGCAGCTGCAGGAACCGCTGTCTTTTCACTGGTCTGGTGGATGGCGCCCAATAGTATTGTGACCTTTGGAGCTTCTCTAATCATTGGACTATTCCTGGCAAGCGTTTTTCCAACCATTATGGCTTCCATGACCTCTTATTACCCGGCAAATTCCGGAAAAATTGCTGCATTTGTAACAGTATTTGCTGCCCTGGGCGGGTTCCTTGTTCCGACAGCCATTGGAAAGCTGGCGGATCGCATTGGGATTATGATGCTTCCGGCAATCATCTTTGTAATGGCTGTACTCATGGTTTTAGGCATATATACAGCATGGTTTAGAATGAAGAAGAATGTTGATTAAGAAGGGAGTTTTAAAATGAGAGTGGAACATTTTGCACTGTTCTCAAAAAATATTGAGAAAACAAAAGAATTTTATGAGAAATACTTCAATGGCAAGGCAGGAGAAAAGTATATTGCAAAAGATGAAGAATTTGAATCCTATTTTATATCATTTGAATCTGGCGCAAGGCTGGAGATTATGAAAATGCCTTCAGTCGTTGATATTGATCCGGCCTATGATTACACAGGATATTCGCATTTGGCTGTTTCCGTAGGTTCAAAGGAAAACGTGGATCAGCTGACTGCCAGAATAAAAGAAGATGGTTATAAAGTTGTTAGAGGTCCCCGAAATACTGGGGATGGTTATTATGAAAGCCTTGTACTGGACCCGGAGGGGAACAGGGTGGAGATTACAATTTAAAAGTATACATAGGATAGTGTGCTAATTTATATTAGTGACATTTTTCATATCAGCTATTAGCCCGAGAAATTGCTTCTCCGGGCTTTTAATTTTAAATGATATTTTTGAGCAGCTTTTTATAAAAGTGCAAAGACAGCAGTTAAATAAATGTTGAATTTCTGGATTTTAGTTGATACTATATTAGGGATAATATTCTGAAAACATATTATTTAAATATAATTCTTTGTTCTGAAATGGAGGAAGACCTTTGAGCAAACAAACTGTAACACCTTCAATATTACCAGGATTTATGGAGCTTTTGCCTTCGGACCAGCTCCTCTTCAATAAAATGCTGGACACCATCAGAAGTACATATGAAACCTATGGGTTTGTACCCTTAGATACCCCAACCATTGAGAAATCAGAGATATTGTTGGCCAAAAGCGGCGGGGAAACTGAAAAACAGATTTACCGCTTTAACAAGGGAGATAATGATCTATCTCTCAGATTTGATTTGACCGTTCCCTTGGCAAGATATGTCGCTCAGCGCTATAATGATTTGACTTTCCCTTTCAGGAGATACCATATCGGAAAGGTATTCAGGGGGGAAAGACCTCAAAAAGGACGTTTCAGAGAATTCTACCAGTGTGATATCGATATTATCGGAAATGAAAACCTGAGCATCATCAATGATGCCGAGATTCTGAGCGTTATCTATTCAACCTTTAAGGCCTTAGGCTTTGATGAGTTTACAATCAGAATCAACAATCGTAAAGTGCTGAACGGATTCTTTGAATCCCTTGGAATCACTGAAAAGGCAGATGTTTTAAGAACGGTAGACAAGCTCGAAAAGATCGGAGAAGGGGCTGTTACCGAAGAGTTAAAAGCACTGGGCTTGAAGGATGAAGCCGTTGAAAAGATTTTAAAATTTATCAAGCTGAAGGGCAGCGATGCAGAAATTCTTCAGAGTTTGAGAGACATGCGGGTGGAAAATGAACTGTTCCAGCTCGGCTTGGAAGAGTTGAACAAGGTAAGTGAATATATCCGCTACTTCGGTATTCCTGAAAAGAATCATGGAATTGATCTGACCATCGCCAGAGGACTGGATTATTATACCGGAACCATCTATGAAACCATTCTGGACAAGTATCCATCCATCGGCAGTGTTTGTTCCGGCGGAAGGTATGACAACCTGGCTCAGAATTATACTGAAAAGAAACTGCCCGGCGTTGGAATCTCCATTGGGCTAACAAGACTGTTTTATCAATTGAGGGAAGCAGGCATTCTGGCGGCGGAGAAAAAGGCAACCCCAACAAAGCTTTTAATTATTCCCATGAAGGGAACCATGGATTTTGCTCTGGATTTCTCGACAAAGGCAAGGCAGGCAGGGATTCCCACAGAGGTATACCTGAATGAGGGCAAGATGGGGAAGATGTTTGGTTACGCTGATAAGCTTGGAATTCCATATGTTGTGGTTGTTGGAGAAGATGAAATCGCAAACGGACAGCTAAAACTAAAGGACATGGATACCGGTGAACAGAATGTAATGACGGTTGCAGAAATGATCGAGAAAATTCGGTCTGTAAAATAAATCTGTATTGACATTATTTGCGGTCATCATTAAAATATAATATATATTTTAAAAGCGATGATGGGAAGAAGTACTCAGTACTGCCTTCAGGGAGAAAGCGCCATGACTGGAAGTGCTTTTAGGAAAAGGTTGAGGAAAGAACATCCCGAAGTTTCCAAGCCGAGCGTTGAAAAACAGGTAGGTTTGGGCGCAGTTCCGGCGTTAATGGATTTAAGCAGGATGCTTGTTGCATCTATTAGGGTGGCACCGCGGGATAGAATCCTCTCGTCCCTGACATTTAGTCAGGCGAGAGGTTTTTTTGTTGGAAAAAGAACATATTAAGTATAAATATTTAATGGAGGTTGATTCAATGGGTGAGTCAATATATGGATTGAAAAGAACACACAGATGTTCCGAACTGGGTATAGCCAATGTGGGTGAAACGGTTACCGTTATGGGCTGGGCACACAAGAGAAGAGATTTGGGTGGAGTTATTTTTGTTGATTTGAGAGATCGAAGCGGAATACTCCAGCTGGTTTTCAACAGTCAGATCAGCGGCAGCATCTTTGACAAGGCAGAAAAGATAAGAAGTGAGTATGTACTTGCAGTAGTCGGTGAAGTAGTTAAGAGATCTCCTGAGACTGTAAACCCTAAGATTGAAACCGGAGAAATCGAAGTTATCGCAAAAGAACTGAGAATTCTAAGTGAATCCGAAGTTCTGCCGTTCCAGATTGAAGAAGATTCTGATGTTAATGAAACAGTAAGATTGAAGCATAGATACCTGGATCTTAGAAGACCGGATATGCAGAAAAACCTGATACTGAGACACAGAGTAGCCAAGATTGCAAGAGACTATTATGATGAAAACGGATTTCTTGAAATAGAAACACCGATCCTGATGAAGAGTACTCCTGAAGGAGCAAGGGACTATTTGGTTCCAAGCCGTGTTCATCCGGGAAAATTCTTTGCGCTTCCTCAGTCTCCGCAGCTTTATAAGCAGATTTTGATGGTTTCAGGGTATGACCGTTACTTCCAGATCGCGAAATGCTTCAGAGACGAAGACCTTAGAGCAGACCGTCAACCGGAATTTACACAGATCGATATCGAGATGTCCTTTGTTAATGTAGAGGATGTTCTTACAATGAATGAAGGGTTTATCAAAAAAGCGTTTAAGGAAGCCATGAATATTGAACTGGAAACACCGTTTATCCGTATGCCGTATCAGGAAGCGATGGACAGATTCGGTTCCGATAAGCCGGATATCCGTTTTGGACTTGAACTTGTAAATCTATCCGATCTTGTTGAAAACTGCGGCTTCAAGGTGTTTGCTGATGCTGTCAAGAATGGCGGAAGTGTTAGAGCGATCAATGCAAAAGGCTGCGGAGCTAAATTCTCAAGACGTGAGATTGACAGCCTCGTAGACTTTGTGAAAATCTACAAAGCAAAAGGTATGGCTTGGATTTCCGTGGAGGAAAATGAATTGAAATCAGCGATTACCAAGTTCCTCTCCGAAGATGAGATTAAAGCGATTTTGGATAGGACACAGGCAGAGCCGGGCGATTTGATCTGCTTTATTGCCGACAAAAACAGCATTGTATATGATGCTTTAGGACAACTAAGGCTGGAACTGGCCAGAAGACTTGAATTGCTTGATAATAATGAATATAAATTCCTATGGGTTACGGAATTCCCGCTTTATGAATACGATGAAGAAGAAAGACGCTGGTTTGCAAAACACCATCCGTTTACTTCTCCAATGGATCAAGACATTCAGTATCTCGAAACCGATCCTGGAAAGGTTCGTGCCAAGGCCTATGATATCGTGTTGAACGGTGTGGAAATCGGCGGCGGAAGTATCAGAATCCACGACCAGCAACTGCAGTCCAAGATGTTTGATATGCTCGGCTTTACCAAGGAAGACGCACAGGAGAAATTCGGATTCCTGTTGGATGCTTTCCGGTTTGGAACACCTCCCCATGGCGGTATGGCGTATGGCTTAGACAGATTGATCATGCTGATGGCTGGAAAGAGCAGCATCAGAGACGTTATCGCCTTCCCGAAGGTACAGAATTCATCCTGTTTGATGTCCAATGCACCGGATTTTGTTGAACCGAAGCAGTTGAAGGAACTGCATATTAAGACAGAAGCTTAAATCAAAAAGGGAGGCTTAAATAAGGCCTCCTTTTTTATTGGATATCTTGAAAAAGATTGAGTAGTTAACAATATAAGCTTGAAATATTAATAAAATGTTTACAATATATTCATGCTGAAAAAAGCAGAATGTGTTATCATAAGGATATGCTTTGATGTAAAAATGTTGAACTTATACAACTAAGAGATTGTATATAATAGGGAGTGATTATTACGGCTAAAAATCCTGTTTTAAGAGAGATTCTGGATTGGGCGTTGCATATAGGTATTGCAGTTGCGATCGGTTTACTCATTGTAAACTTTGTTGTTCAGATTACCATTGTAAACGGATTGTCCATGGTTCCGACATTACACCACGCAGACAAATTACTGGTTGAGAAAATCAGTCCCAGAATGGAAGGAAAAATTCAGCGTGGCGATATTGTTACGGTAAATGTTCCGGAATTCCTCGAAGACGGTAAGGAAACCATCATCAAAAGAGTTATTGGACTTGAAGGGGATACTGTTGAGATAAAAAATGACGGTAAAGTCTATGTGAACAATGAGCTATTGAAGGAAGACTATATCAGCGGTTCCTTTACGAATGTATTTGAACCGAAATACAGCAAGGTTACCGTTCCAAAAGGTTCGCTGTTCGTGATGGGGGATAACAGACTGAACAGTAAAGACAGTAGAATTATTGGACCGGTTGACAAAAAGAAGGTGAGTGGTAAGGTTTTGGTTCGAATCCTTCCACTGAACAAGATGGGAAAAGTCAAATAAGTTCTAGGTGAGAACAGGGATGCTTCAATGCATCTCTTTTTTATTGGTTGGAGATTGAAGTAAATAGTGTTGTGTAGAATGAAGTTATAAGTCGTAAATGAATTAAGAATAATAAGATTCTGCTCAACCCTCACCCATCTATCTTCCTTTTCCCGAGCTCAGTAGAGGGAAGGAATAGCACCCCTTTGAAGTTAAATAATGGAATTGCTCATAAAAACGTACTTCGCAGAGTCTTTTTCGCTTTTTCCAATTCTGGGAGAAGGGCTAGGAATGAGGGGTACAATGAAAACCTTTATATTACTAAATAGATTACTGCATAAGTCTAAAAAGAAAAATAATTCTGATATGATATAGTAAATTTTAATAGTTATGATGGATTGGATAAATATATAAGGCTTATATCCGTAAAGTTGTGATATAAGCCTTTCTAAATCAAGCAAAGTAACGTTTATAAGTAGAACTGATTAATAATTATAAAGGGCCTCAAAATTGTATGATTCTCCAAAAGAATCGCTTTCTACCGGCTTTTGAAATTTGAATTCCGATAAAAGGTTATTGTGTCCGCAGCATTCACATTCAAAGCTTAAACCGTCCAGTTTGCTGATTTCTTTGTCAGGAAGCTGCAGAATGAGAGAACTACAGTGATAGCAATGCAGAGCTTTAAAATTATACATATTCATCCTCCTTCAAAATCCAAAAAACAACAAAGATAGGAATACACATGCAATAAAACTGCCATTGAACAATAAAACCATTTGAAAATCTTTTGTTACTTCCGTGAAAATAAGAAATAAAAAATATATTGCGAATTCGGTATGTCTACCTAGAAGAATTGAAAATGTAAATTAAAAATGTAAAAATAATATATTAAAAAATAGACATGCAGTCAACTAATAGACGAAAATTACTGAAATTCGACAAAATATTTAATGTCCACGATCGATTTGATCATTCTTGTCCTATAAAGATTTTAAAATTCTCAAAATCGTGAACCGCTTAAAACCCAGAGGGAGGGGCTAAATCGGATTTATTTAAGGCATAATCCGGCCAGCCATTGAATAATATGGAACATGGTTTATCCTGTGCTGTTGAACAATGTTGGTTCTAAAGAGAGATATATGCCTATGCCAAAGGCGAAATGCTGAATTGATTTTTACGGAGGACAAAATGACAAATAAATATAAACATAAGCATAGCAATAAAATCATTTCGTGGATCATCAAAACCATTCTGTTTCTTATCCTGTCCGTCGGATCAATAGAACTTGGAGCTCTTGGCGGGGAGGCGTTATTTGACTCCAACCTTTCATTTATTCAAAAAATCGATGTTGAGAATTTTAAAAGTACTTTAAATACGACGCTACCAATGATTAATACTGTATATAACAGCGGTAATATCAGTGTTTCTTTTGCGAATGAACTCCAAAGTCTGATCAAAGGGATTTTTGGATTTGACCTCAACACGCCTGTTACCATCCTGAATTCACAGTCCTCTGTATTTTATTGTTATTATAATAAAGGCTATCAGCCATTTCGA
The DNA here is from genome assembly GCA_026418695.1 of Clostridia bacterium. Classification (GTDB taxonomy): domain Bacteria; phylum Bacillota; class Clostridia; order Acetivibrionales; family JAFADI01; genus SKW158. The sequence goes on along the minus strand of JAOAAU010000086.1, from coordinate 15,249 downwards.
GTAACACAAAACGTTACGGATGCAAACCCGTCAGAAGTCAATGAAATCAAAAAACCTGAGGAAAGCCCGGAGGCACCGGAATTAAAGGAAGATTCAAGCAGTACCTACTATGAGGGAGAGGATGAGGAACGAGACATTAAGGAAGGAGATATCATCAAGGATGATGTTAGAAATATTACGATTAATAATGAAACCAAATACAAGATCAATATCGATGACCTTTTAAAGCAGCCTCTAAAACTCAAGAGCGATAAGAAAGGACCTAAAGTATTGATTTACCATACCCATACGACAGAGTCCTTTCTGCTGGATAAAAAACAAATCGGTGCAGCCGGTATTCCCAACTGGAGTACAAATCCTCAGAATACTGTTGTAAGAGTAGGGGAGGAACTTGCGCAAAATCTTAGAAAAAAGTATGGCATTGATGTTATTCATAACGGTACCATCCATGACTATCCTAATTATAACAGTTCCTACAGCAAATCCTTGGTGACGGCAAACAAGATCCTGCAAAGCTATCCCTCCATAAAGGTTGTTATTGACTTGCACAGGGATGGGCTTGCGGCTAAAGGGAAAAAACTGAGAGCCGTAACAAAAGTAAATGGAAAGAATGCAGCCCAGGTGATGTTTGTTGTAGGAACGGATCAAAGAAAAGGATTAAATCATCCGAATTGGAGAGAAAATTTGAAGTTTGCACTGAAACTGCAGGACAAATTAAACCAAATCAGTCCAGGGTTGGCAAAGCCTATTGATTTAAGCTTCAATCGTTATAATCAGCATGTTTCCAATGGGGCACTGATCGTCGAAGTGGGCGGTGACGGCAATCTTTTGGAAGAGTGCTTGGAAAGTACGAAGTATTTATCAAAAGCTATTCATGATGTAGTTAACAGTAAATAAAATGTTTAGTTTGACAGTGAATATGGAATACTTCGATAGAGTACGAAAAACAGAGGATGAAATGCTCGATGGGAAGAGTAGAAAGATTCAGACAGAATCGACAGACCAGACGAAGAATAACTGCCGCTGTTACAGTTTTTCTGGTGATAATGATTACGGGGATTGCCGTTGCAGACTATTCTATCAGCTGCATCATGATGAACCAGGACCATATTGAGATCATTTCAGCGAAAGAAATCAACGGATCTTTTATACAGATCAGTTTTATGAATCAGAAATATTATATCAATACAAAGTATATCAAGCGGGATTACAATCGATTGAAGGAGTTCGCAAAAAACAAGCTGGGAAAATAGTAACAGGTGTATGGAACAAATTCCATACACCTGTTTTCATGCGCTTTACTTAAAAAATTCTATTCACAATAATTTTGTTATGTTATAATTAAAAGCTGTAGTTATTGAAAACAAAAATCATGATACAAATATAGAATATTAGAGTGAGAGGTATTCATAGATGGCAAGTGAAAGGCAGAAGAAAATACGTAATTTTTGTATTATCGCACATATCGACCACGGAAAGTCTACGCTTGCGGATCGGTTAATCGAAAAGACCGGGGTTCTTACTGTAAGAGAAATGGATGACCAGGTGCTTGACAATATGGAGATCGAAAGAGAACGCGGGATCACCATCAAGCTCCAAGCGGTGAGAATGGTTTATAAAGCGGAGGACGGAGAAGAATATATCTATAATCTGATCGATACTCCGGGTCATGTAGACTTTAATTATGAAGTTTCAAGGAGTTTGGCTGCCTGTGAAGGCGCTATTCTCGTAGTGGATGCAGCTCAGGGGATCGAAGCGCAGACCTTGGCCAATGTTTATCTGGCGCTTGAGAACAATTTGGAGATTATTCCTGTAATCAATAAGATCGATTTGCCAAGTGCGCAGCCTGAGCATGTAAAAAAGGAAGTTGAAGATGTCATTGGTCTTGATGCATCCGATGCTCCGTTGATTTCAGCGAAAAACGGTATCAATATAGAGGAAGTACTGGCAGCAGTTTCAAAAAAAGTGCCTTGTCCAGATGCAGATGAAAATGCGCCTTTAAGAGCATTGATTTTTGATTCCTACTATGACAGTTATAAGGGCGTCATAGTTTACGCCAGAGTCAAGGAAGGCAGAGTCAGGGTTGGTGACGACATCAAAATGATGTATACCGGAAAAGAATTTCAGGTAACCGAACTTGGATACTTCAGACCCGGCGGACTTACCCAGTGTGAAGAACTCATTGCCGGAGATGTTGGATATATCGCTGCAAGTATAAAGAATGTAAAAGATACCAGAGTTGGGGATACGGTTACTTTAAAAGACAACCCTGCAAAAGAACCGCTTCCGGGTTACCGAAAGGTAAATTCCATGGTTTTCTGCGGAATTTATCCGGCAGATGGAGCGAAGTACGGGGATTTAAGAGATGCTCTGGAAAAACTGCAATTAAACGATGCAGCGCTGAGCTTTGAGCCTGAGTCTTCCATCGCTTTGGGATTCGGTTTCCGATGCGGTTTCCTTGGTCTGCTGCACATGGAAATTATCCAGGAAAGGCTGGAGAGAGAATACAATCTTGATCTGGTAACAACAGCGCCAAGCGTTATTTACAGGATCACCAAAACAGACGGTGAAGTGTTACACATTGACAATCCGACCAATATGCCTGCAGTTACTGAAATTGAGATGATGGAGGAACCTGTTGTAAAGGCAACCATCATGACACCGACAGAATATGTTGGAAATATCATGGAGCTTTCTCAGGAAAGACGTGGTATTTACAAGGACATGACCTATATTGATGAAGCAAGGGTCATTCTGACTTATGAAATGCCCCTGAATGAGATTATTTACGATTTCTTTGATGCATTGAAATCCCGCTCCAAGGGATATGCTTCTTTGGATTATGAATTATTGGGATACAGGGAATCGGATCTTGTAAAATTGGATATTGTATTAAACGGGGATATTGTGGACGCCCTTTCCTTTATCGTTCACAAGGACAAGGCTTACTCAAGAGGACGCCGTATTGCTGAGAAACTGAAGGAATCCATTCACAAGCAGCAGTTTGAAATACCGATTCAGGCATGCATCGGCGGAAAGATCATCGCCAGAGAGACAGTAAAAGCTTACAGAAAAGACGTTCTTGCAAAGTGTTATGGCGGAGATATCACCCGTAAGAAAAAGCTGCTGGAAAAGCAGAAGGAAGGTAAACGAAGAATGAGACAGGTTGGTTCTGTCGAAGTTCCTCAGGAAGCCTTCATGAGCGTACTGAAGCTGGATACGTAGGGAGAAGACTTAGATGTATGACATTCACGTTCATTCCAGCTTTTCTCCGGATTCGGAATCAGGAATCACTGAGTATTTAAAACGGATCGATGAGGGAAGGTTAAAAGGGATCGGGTTTGCGGAACATTTGGACTTTTTGCCTGAATGCGGCGCGTTAGGATTTTTGGATTATCCATCCTATAAAAAAGAAGTAGGCCGTCACCGGGAAAATGGTTATCAAATATTTGCCGGAGCGGAAGTGGATTACGCCACCAGGGTGGTACCGGAAATCCTTGAAAGACTCAAACAGGAAACTTATGATTATACCATTTGCTCTATTCATATGGTACAGGGGAAATCTCTTTCCGATCGGAATATTGATGACCTTGTAAATAAGGATTCCTTTCGAACGATTGTATCGGAGTATTATAAAGAGCTTAAGGAAGGACTACGGATAGAAGCCTTTGATGTTATCGGCCACATCGGTGTTTTTAAAAGGTATATTGAAGCTGAATTTTACATCGAACATAACCTGAAACCCTGGTTGGATGAACTGGACTTCGAGGCTGCAAGGATTTGTGCAGATTCCAATAAAATTATCGAGGTCAATACGTCCGGGCTTTTTGCAACAGTACAATCTGTTGTTCCAGGAGAGCTTTTTCTTCGTGAATATTACAATATGGGAGGCCGCACGATCTCCTTGAGCAGTGATGCTCATAATGCAGTTCATGCCGGAAGGGGCTTCGATATTGCTGTTTCGTTGTTAAAAAGTATTGGTTTTGATTACCTTTATCTGCCCTGGGATAAGGAAAATCCCATAAAAATACCGTAAATATCCATGCCATACAGATATCGAACTGCTATGAAAGATATCTAGTAGGATAGGAGCGATTTTTTTGAACAAAAACCATCTTGGCTTGTATATTCATATACCTTATTGCAAATCAAAATGCCATTATTGTGACTTTAATTCATTCCCGGGAAAGGAAGAATCCATTCCCGGGTATTTTGATGCCCTCGTGAGAGAAGTTGAGCTCTACGCTGAAACTTTAAAAGAGATTCAGGTGAAAACAATATTTATTGGTGGGGGAACGCCTTCTCTTGTTGAACCAAAATATATTTATCATTTGATGAGAGCCGTTCAGCAGAATTTGAATATAGTGAAAAATGCGGAAATCAGTATTGAGACCAATCCCGGAACTCTCACTTACGAAAAGCTCTTGGCTTACAAAACCATGGGGATCAATAGACTAAGCATCGGACTTCAGGCATGTCAGGATCGTCTGCTAAGAAAATTGGGCAGAATTCATAAAATGGATGAGTTTGTAGAAAACTATGAAATTGCAAGAAAAGTAGGATTTAAAAACATAAACATTGACTTGATTTTTGGGATTCCTTCACAAACCATGAAAGATTGGGGCGAGACCCTTAGAAATGTAATAGGTTTGAACCCGGAACACCTGTCCTGTTATAGTTTGAAAATCGAAGAGGAAACAAAGTTCGGTAAGATGTATGATGTAGGAGAACTGATTCCTGTTGAGGATGAATTGGACAGGGAGATGTATGAATTTACAGCAGAAACATTAAAGAAGAACGGTTATAAGCATTATGAGATTTCCAATTTCGCCAAAGAAGGCTTTGAATGCAGGCATAATCTGATTTACTGGCATGGTGAAGAGTATATGGGAATTGGGGCTGGGGCTCATTCCTATTATAAGAAGAATCGTTATAACAACTTATATAATATAGAAGCGTATATTTCTCAAATCGAAAAAAAGGAACTTCCGCAAGAAAATCATCAATTCATTGATGCAGCGGAGGAAATGTCCGAAGCGATGATTCTTGGCCTCAGATTAATCCAAGGTGTTCATGTGAAGCAATTTAAGGAAAAATTCCATAGGGATCTATTTGAGGTGTATGGAGAGCAAATCAATAAGCTTATGAAAAAAGGATTGCTGTTTATGGAAGATGATCATGTGAAGTTAACACTTGTCGGGTTGGATCTGGCAAACGATGTATTCATGGAGTTCATCTAAAAGCATAAGGGGCCTTGTGAATACAAATAATATCCATAAACCACTTGACAAAAAAAAAATACGGTGGTATTTTTAAATTATGATTAGCACTCAATCGTATAGAGTGCTAACAAAGGGGTGAAAAAGGTGTTTTTCGATGATATGCTGGATGAACGGAAAAGGCGGATTCTCCGTGCAATTATTGACGATTACATTGACACTGCCGAACCAATCGGTTCAAGAACCATTGCGAGAAAGCATGAACTAGGCTTAAGCTCTGCAACCATTCGAAATGAAATGGCCGATCTGGAGGAGATGGGTTATCTGGCCCAGCCTCATACGTCTGCCGGGCGTGTACCTTCGGATAAGGGATACAGGCTGTACGTAGACCACTTGATGAAGGTGAATGAGCTTTCTCTTGAAGATATTGAGGGAATAAAAAGAGCGATGGAGGTTAAGATAAATGAATTGAGCCAGTTGATCAGACAGGCTTCAGTCATTATGTCCAGAATTACAAAATATACATCCATGGCAACCACCCCGCAGTTGAAGAAGAGCACTTTCAAAGCCGTGCAGGTTGTTCCGATTGAGACGGGCAAGGCGCTTGTCATTGTTGTAACGAATGCCGGACTCGTAAGAAATACCCTTGTTAAAGTTCCTGAGCGTATTACACCGGATTTCCTGATTCAGATATCCAACGTTTTGAATGACAAGCTGAAAGGGCTGACCTTGAACCAAGTCAATTCAACGATTATTGGTGAGATTGAGTTGGAAATATCCGTTTCCACCGAGGTGCTGATCCCGATTCTTCATGGGATTGCGGAGTGTATCAGCCAGGTGGACAGTGTAGATGTTTTTCTTGACGGCACTACCAACATATTAAATTATCCTGAGTTCAGGGATGTGGTAAAAGCCAGGGAGTTTCTTTCATTCCTGGATGAAAGGGAACTGATTTCCAAGCTCCTCCAAAGCGAAGAGCACAAGCAGGATGAAATAGAAATAAAAATCGGTTCTGAAAACCATCTGGAAGGCATCAAGGATTGCAGTCTGGTAACAGCCACTTATAGTGTAGGCGATGTAATCATCGGTTCTATCGGTGTCATTGGCCCGACAAGAATGGAGTATCCCAGAGTTATTTCTTCGATGAATCACATTCGAAAAATCATTAACCAGGAACTAAAAAAGATTCTGGGAGATAACACGGAATAGTACTCAATTCAATGATTGAGTTTATCTGGTTCACAGCCTGGGATTAGGAGAATTCAACTTAATCCCGGTTACATACATATTTTATACACAGGAGGTAGAAGTTCAGAATAATGAAAAAGGAAAAAGCAGAAGAAATGAAGCCGATTGAGGATCAGGAAAATGCAAATTCTCCTGAAGAAAGCAAAAATGATCAAAACAACGCATCTGATAAAGAACTGGCTCAGCTCCAAGAACAGCTGGATGCAAAGTCAAAACAGTGTGATGAATATCTGAATATGCTCCAAAGAACTATGGCTGAATTTGATAACTATAAAAAGCGTACGGCCAGGGAAAAAGTTGATCTTTATTCCGAGGCGGTTTCAGAGGTGGTAGGTTCTATTCTGCCGGTTCTGGATAACCTTGAAAGAGCTTTGCAGGCTTCCGGGAATGAAGAAGCTGCCGGGTCGCTCAAAGAGGGAATTATCATGGTTCATCGACAATTCAAGGATGTTATGAAAAGTATCGGTGTCGATGAGATTAAAGGGGTTGGAGAATCCTTTGACCCAAACCTGCACAATGCAGTAATGCATGTGGAGGATGAAGCCTATGGAGAAAATGTGATTGTTGAAGAATTCCAGAAGGGGTATATCTATAAGGAGAAAGTCATCCGTCACTCTATGGTTAAAGTAGCTAACTAGGTCATAAATTAAGCTTTGGATGAAGATTGAAGACAAAAATTGTGTCTGCAATCAAATTCAAAATTTGATTTTTGTACTTAGCTTATTAAGCATAAATCAAATTAATTTAACGATAAGTCAGAAATTTAGGAGGTTTTTATTATGGCAAAAGTAATTGGTATAGATTTGGGAACAACCAACTCCTGCGTAGCGGTAATGGAAGGCGGAGAACCGGTTGTTATTGCAAATGCGGAGGGGAATAGAACGACTCCTTCCGTTGTGGCGTTTTCAAAAACAGGGGAACGTTTGGTTGGTCAGGTTGCTAAAAGACAGGCAATCACAAATCCTGAAAGAACAGTCATCTCCATCAAAAGGGATATGGGAACCGACAGAAGAGTAAAAATTGATGATAAACAGTATACTCCACAGGAAATATCCGCAATGATTCTACAGAAACTGAAGGCGGATGCCGAAGCATACCTTGGTGAAACCGTTTCACAGGCTGTTATCACAGTTCCTGCATACTTCAGTGACTCACAGAGACAGGCTACAAAGGATGCAGGTAAGATTGCAGGACTCGAAGTATTGAGAATTATCAACGAGCCAACGGCTGCTGCTTTAGCATACGGTCTGGACAAGGAACATGACCAGAAGATCATGGTTTATGACCTTGGCGGCGGTACATTCGATGTATCCATTCTTGAAATCGGGGATGGCGTTTTCGAAGTACTTGCAACCAATGGTAACAACAGACTCGGCGGGGATGACTTCGACCAGAGAATCATGGACTATCTCGTAGATACCTTTAAGAGTGAAAATGGTATCGATTTAAGAAACGACAAGATGGCAATGCAGAGATTAAAAGAAGCGGCTGAAAAGGCAAAAATTGAGCTTTCCGGTGTAACCACTACCAACATCAATCTTCCGTTTATCACTGCAGATGCAACTGGTCCAAAGCATTTGGATGTTACAATGACAAGAGCAAAATTTGATGAAATTACAGCAGATCTTGTCGAAAAGACCATGGGCCCGACAAGACAGGCTATGCAGGATGCGGGCTTAACTCCGGATAAGATTGATAAAGTGCTGATGGTAGGTGGTTCTACCAGAATTCCTGCAGTAAACGAAGCGGTAAGAAAATATCTTGGAAAAGAGCCATTCAAGGGAATCAACCCGGATGAATGCGTTGCCGTTGGTGCATCCATTCAGGCAGGTGTTTTGACTGGGGAAGTTAAAGACTTGCTTCTTCTGGACGTTACACCACTTTCACTCGGTATCGAAACTCTCGGTGGTGTATTTACCAAGTTGATTGAAAGAAATACAACAATTCCTACAAAGAAGAGCCAGGTATTCTCTACAGCGGCGGATGGTCAGACCAGCGTGGAAATCCACGTTCTCCAGGGCGAAAGAGAAATGGCTGCTTATAACAAGACCTTGGGAAGATTCCAATTGACTGGAATTCCGCCAGCTCCAAGGGGCGTGCCACAGATTGAGGTTTCCTTTGATATTGATGCCAATGGTATTGCGCATGTATCGGCGAAAGACCTTGGTACTGGTAATGAACAGAAGATCACAATCACTGCTTCAACAAACCTTTCAGACGCAGAAATCGATAAAGCGGTGAAGGAAGCAGAAAAGTTCGCTGAAGAAGACAAGAAGAGAAAAGAAGAAATAGAGATTAGAAACAATGCAGATTCTATGGTCTATCAGTCCGAAAAAACATTAAAAGATCTCGGTGACAAATTGTCTGCAGAAGATAAATCAAAGGTTGAGGCTGAAATCAATAAAGTGAAGGATGCCTTAAAAGGAACAGACAACGAAGCTATTAAGAAAGCAACAGAAGCATTAACTCAAGCATTCTATGATATTTCCGCGAAGATCTATCAGCAGAATCCGGGCGCTGCGCAAGAAGCCGGCTTCAATCCTGGAGCAGGTGCAAACCCGGGTGCTGGTGCAGGTCCGCAGGAAAACGTTTATGATGCGGATTATAAAGTTGTGGACGACGACAAAAAATAAGACGTCAAGAGGCTTAAACAAATAAAATAAATAATACTTTGGGGACATTCCCTCCTGAAAAGGTAAACCCAATATTCAGAGGGTTTGTCCCCTTCCATTATTGGAACGAAAAACGGGTTGGCTTTTTGAAATTTGAAAAATACAATATTCATAGAAAAAAAAATAAAAGCATGGTATAATAATTCGAGTTTATTGCCAAGGGGTTGGAGAGAGTATACTCCATTCAATTGTCGGTATTGATGCAAAATACCTTGAAACGGCCCGTTGAGCAGAACTATTGGAAATGGAGTTGGTTAAAGTGGCAAACAAGAGGGACTACTATGAAGTCCTTGGAGTTGATAAAAATGCTTCGGAAGCTGATTTGAAAAAAGCCTACAGAAAGCTGGCAAAACAATATCATCCCGATGTAAATCCGGATGATAAGGTAGCAGAAGCAAAGTTTAAAGAAGTCAATGAGGCTTATGAGGTCCTGAGTGATTCCCAAAAGAGAGCCCGTTATGACCAATTCGGTCATGCCGGAACTGATCCGAACGGATTTGGCGGCGGCTACCAGGGCGGTTTTGGTGATTTTGATTTCGGGGGCATCGGAGATATTTTCGAGACTTTCTTTGGCGGTTCCGGATTTGGAGGAGGAAGATCGGGCAGAAACAAAAACGGACCTCAAAAAGGGGCAGATCTTAAGTATGCGATGGAAATTTCATTTGAGGAAGCTGCTTTTGGTGTCGAACGGGAAATCTCCATTAATCGACTTGAAAATTGCGTAACCTGCGGAGGCTCAGGCGCAAAAGCCGGCACAACACCTGCTACCTGTAAGCACTGCGGTGGAAGCGGTCAGGTACAATACAAGCAAAATACGCCTTTTGGTCAGTTTGTAAATATAAAAACCTGTGACGTCTGTCATGGTGAGGGTAAGATCATTACAGATCCCTGCAACACCTGTAGTGGAAAAGGAAAGGTAAAAAAGAGCGTTAAGATCAAAATCAATGTTCCGGCAGGAATCGATGATGGCCAGACCATTTCCCTGCGGGGCGAAGGCGAGCCAGGATCGAAAGGCGGTCCCAACGGGGATCTTTATATTTCCATCCGTGTTCGTACCCACACAATTTTCCAGCGTCAGGGGAACGACGTATTGTGTGATATTCCGATCACTTTTGTTCAAGCAGCTCTGGGATCGGAGCTTGAAGTTCCTACCCTGGACGGTAAAGTGAAGTATACGATTCCCGAAGGGACACAGACCGGCTCTGTATTCAGGTTAAGGGGAAAAGGGATTCCTTATTTGAGAGGAAACGGCAGAGGGGATCAGTATGTAAAGGTGGTTGTGGAAGTCCCCAAAAAGTTAAGCGAAAGTCAGAAGGCGCTGTTGAGAGAGTTTTCTGAATTAAGCGGGGAAGACACCCATGAACAAAGAAAAGGCTTCTTTGATAAGATGAAGGATGCTTTTGGAATGTAATAAACAGGTAATGGGTAATAGATTATTTTTAAATGTTCATAGATTGTGTGGGGGCGAGACACCGGCTCGCCCTTATAGAAATGCAGATAAAGTAAATTGTAGGGGTGGACGACTCTGTCCACCCTAAATTGATTCATGAGCAAAATAGAGTAATATATATGTTTAAGTACATAACGGAGGCAAACGAATGAAGTGGCTGGAGATAAAAGTAAAGACAACGGAAGAGGCAAGTGACGCCGTAACTGAAATGCTGACATCCATTGGAGCTGGCGGCGTTGCTATTGAAGATCCCAATGACATCCGCAGGGAAATTGAAAAGCCCAATACGCTGGATTATGCGGATGATGAATTCTTGAAAAATCTAGGAGAAGATGTTGTTATCAAAGCATACTTTCCTGGAGAAATGAACATCGCAGAATTGTCTGAACTGATCAAGGAGAAGATAAGCTTTATAGCCAATTTCCTGGACGTTGGAGAAGGTTACGCCGGTGTACAGGAAGTGGATGACGAGGATTGGGCTACTTCATGGAAGAAATATTATAAACCGCTGCACCTTTCTGATCGCATGGTGATCAAACCATCATGGGAGCAATATGAAAAAAAGGATCAGGAAATCATCATTGAAATGGATCCTGGAATGGCTTTTGGTACCGGCACCCATGAAACAACAAGAATGTGTGCACAGCTATTGGAGGAGTATATCAGAAAAGATAACTCTGTTCTTGATGTAGGCTGTGGTACGGGAATTTTGGCAATCATCGCTGCGAAGCTGGATTCCGGTGAAGTAACGGCGGTTGATATTGATGAAGTAGCTGTGAAGGTTACCCAGGAAAACTGCAGAATGAATCAGGTACAGGAAAAAATCGTTTCGTATAAAGCGGAATTAAAGGATGTAGCTCCCAAGCAATATGACATTGTCATTGCAAATATTATTGCAAATGTTATAATTAATATTGCTGAATTGGTGCCGGCTTATTTAAAGAAGGAAGGGTATTTCCTTGCTTCGGGCATTATTAAGGAAAGAAAAGACGAAGTGATCGAAACCTATACAAAACAGGGCTTCGTTTGTGAAAAAGTAATAGAATTAGGGGAATGGGTGGCGATTGCATTTAAATGCCAAGGTTCTTTGTAGATAAAAGCAATGTTCGCGGGGATACAATCTTCATCACCGGTGAGGATGTAGGTCATATCAAAAAGGTGTTGAGATTGCGGCCCGGGGAGAATATAATAATATGTGACGGAAATGGTACGGATTATTTATCAGAAATTCAAAGCATTGAGCAGGATAAAGTGATCGCAGGCATTAACGCTGTAGAAAAGAACTTATCCGAGCCGCCCATTGATATCGTACTGTTCCAGGGACTTCCCAAGTCTGACAAAATGGATTTCATTATTCAGAAGAGTGTTGAACTTGGTGTAAATAGTATTGTACCGGTGAGCACGGAGCGGACGGTTGTAAAGATTGATACCAAAAAAGACGCGGATCATAAAGTAGTCCGCTGGCAGCGCATTGCGCTGGAAGCTGCAAAGCAGTGCAACCGGGGGATTGTTCCGAAGATAGAGGCGCCCGTAACTTTTGAACAGGCCTTAAATGCGATCAAAAATTTTGATATCAGTTTAATTCCATACGAAAAGGAAAATCAAAATAAACTTAATAATACGTTACAAAAACAGAATTTGAAAAGAATTGCAGTATTCATTGGTCCTGAAGGCGGATTTTCGGAAAAAGAGATTCAAAGATCCAAGGAATCAGGTACAATACCTGTTACACTTGGGCCAAGGATTTTAAGGACTGAAACGGCAGGAATCATGGTTCTTTCAATTCTTATGTATGCACTAGGAGATGTTGGCTGATGAAAAACCTTACATTCGTTGTAGTAGATGATGCAATATTCATGAGAACTTTGTTGAAAAAAATGATCGAAGAAGAAGAAAACTATAAGGTCGTCGGAGAAGGTTTCAACGGTTATGAGGCTATAGAGCAGGCGAAAGCCAATCAACCGGATATCATGACTTTGGATATTACCATGCCGGATATGGATGGGATTAAAGCGGTGAAGGAAGTATTAAAGGTAAGCCCCAATACAAAAATCATTATGGTATCAGCGATGGGGCAGCAGTCCATGGTCATTGAGGCAATTAAACTGGGGGCTAAGGACTTTGTGGTAAAACCATTTGAAAAGTCCAGAGTCATGCAGGCGATCCGAAATGTAACCTCTTCATAAAATTAAAATAAATATGCGGTTTTGCTTAAACTAAGCAAAGCCGCTTTTTTGTTGCGATTTTAACTTTTTCTTGAATCATTTTAATTTCTGGATACAAGCTTGTAAAAAAGGATAAATATATATTAGGTTGAACGTGAGAGAATTACCACCTGAAATTTTCTACGACTCAATCACACTGAAATTGAAATGATAATTTTTTTATCAAATTTATTATCGTGACCAATATTGAAAATTCTAGAGGTGATATTGAATGAGTGATTGGAATGGTTTTAATGAAGGCAATTGGTGTGAAGAAATCGATGTGCGAAATTTTATACAATTAAACTACGTACCCTATGAAGGCGATGAAAGCTTTTTAACAGGTCCTTCCCAATCTACGAAAAAAGTGTGGGACAGGATCACTGAATTACTTAAGCAAGAAAGGGAAAATAAAGGGGTTCTGGATATCGATACCCGCACCATATCAACCATTGTTTCCCACAAACCCGGATACATATTGAAAGAGCATGAAAAGGTCGTCGGACTACAGACGGATGAACCTTTAAAACGTGCAATCATGCCCTTCGGCGGAATGAGAATGGTTGTCAAAGGCTGTGAGTCCTATGGGAAAAAGGTAGATCCTGATGTCCTGGATATTTTCACAAGCGTTAGGAAAACACACAATCAAGGCGTATATGATGTCTATACGCCTGAAATGATGCGGGCTAAAAAGGCAGGAATCATAACGGGACTACCGGACGCCTACGGCCGAGGACGAATCATCGGAGATTACCGGAGGGTTGCGCTTTATGGAGTAGATCGGTTGATTAAAGAAAAGGAATATGAAATGATCAACCTTGAATTTGACTACATCGATGCTGAAACAGCACGGAATCGGGAAGAAATCCGTGAACAGATCAATGCATTAGGCCTTCTAAAGGAGATGGCAGGTGCGTATGGATTTGATATTTCTGGCCCTGCAAAGAATGCAAGAGAGGCGGTACAATGGCTATATTTTGCGTATCTGGCAGCGGTTAAGGAGCAAAACGGTGCTGCGATGAGTATAGGACGTATATCTACATTTCTCGACGTATATATCGATAAAGATTTGCGTGAAGGTAGATTGACAGAGGAGGAAGCCCAGGAACTGATTGATCAGCTGGTCATCAAGCTGAGAATTGTCAGATTCCTAAGAACTCCGGATTATGAAAAACTATTCAGCGGTGATCCTACCTGGGTTACGGAGTGCATCGGCGGGATGGGGCTGGATGGAAGAACCCTGGTGACAAAATCTTCGTTTAGAATACTAAATACGTTATTCAATCTTGGCCCGGCACCTGAACCCAACTTGACAATATTATGGTCCGTCCATCTGCCTGAGGGCTTTAAGAAGTATTGTGCGAAAGTTTCTATATATACCAGCTCCGTCCAATACGAAAGCGATGATATCATGCGGCATTATTGGGGAGATGATTACGGAATTGCATGCTGCGTTTCTGCCATGAGACTTGGAAAACAGATGCAGTTTTTTGGAGCAAGATGCAATTTGGCCAAGGCGCTGCTTTATGCCATTAACGGCGGCAGGGACGAGCTGACTGGAAAACAGGTTGCACCTTTGTTTTCTGCAGTGGATACGGAATACTTGGTGTATGAAGATGTGATGACAAGGTTCAACATGGTCCTGGACTGGGTGGCCAGACTATATATGAATACGCTGAATGTGATTCATTACATGCATGATAAATACGCTTATGAAAGACTTCAGATGGCGCTTCATGATAGAGAGGTCTTTAGAACAATGGCTTGCGGAATCGCAGGATTATCCGTGGTTGCAGATTCGTTAAGTGCTGTTAAATACGCGAAAGTAAAGGTGATCCGGGATCAAAACAATGTTGTCGTGGATTATCAAGTAGAGGGAGATTATCCGAAGTATGGAAATAATGATGACCGGGTAGATTCCATTGCAACCAATCTGGTAAAGCTGTTCATGGATAAATTGAGAAAACAGCGGACTTACAGAGATTCAATGCCTACACTTTCGATCTTGACGATTACATCCAATGTTGTCTATGGTGAAAAAACGGGCAATACACCGGATGGGAGGAAAGCCGGCGAACCCCTTGCACCGGGAGCAAATCCTATGCATGGAAGGGATGTCCACGGGGCTTTGGCCGTATTGAGTACCATTGCAAAATTACCTTATGAATATGCCCAGGATGGAATCTCCTATACCTTCTCCATTATCCCCAAAGCCCTGGGGCGGGATGAGAATACAAGAATCAATAATCTGAAGTCATTATTGGATGGGTACTTCAATCAAGGAGGACATCATATCAATATCAATGTCTTCGAAAAGGAGACACTAATGGATGCCATGGAACATCCTGAAAAATATCCTCAGCTAACCATCCGGGTCTCCGGTTATGCAGTAAACTTTATCAAGCTGACCCGGGAACAGCAGTTGGATGTCATCCATCTGTCTCTTATACACATCT
>JAOAAU010000021.1 GCA_026418695.1 Clostridia bacterium | reverse complement strand
AATTTGAAGCGATAATTTAATCTAGCCGCAGGCGGTTAAAGAATTGAAGATTAACCGCCTGCGGCGTATTAATATTAACCTATATTAAGGTAGCATTACATTTTGGTCAATTTGCAAATTTTCTATTGAGTTTTTGAGGTAAAAATATTATGATTAGAGTAACAAGGCTAAATAACACGAATTTTGTTATAAATTGTGAATTAATAGAAACAGTCGAGGCTACGCCAGATACTGTAATTACTACAATAGATGGCAAAAAATTCGTTGTTGTAGAAACTGTTGAAGAAATAGTCGAAAAAGTGATACAATATAAAAACAAGATTCTGCTCGCTCATCGAGTAGAGCCATAGAAACTGAACATATTGAGGTCTGATTCGTTAGAAAAAGAGGTTCACTCAACCTGAGTATAGATGGATACATAAATCATGCTCTTTGATATTCATTTTTAAGGGAAACCTTTATGTTATTTACTCTAAAGATAAAGGGGGCATATGATTTTGGAGGGAAAAGGTAGTTTTTTCATACTTTTATTTATAGTTGCATTTCTATCACTAACCCTGGCAGTATTGGCGGGTTATGTCTTTTTTGTTGCAGGAACTCCAAAAAATAATGTTGAAGCTTCTTCCAAGCATGAAGCGGAGAAAAAGGTAAGTAAAGAGGAACTTAAATCTTTACAGCTTTTTGATGGAAAAAAATACTTGAATTTGAAAAGTACCGATGATAAGAAGCTTTCCGTTATCCAAATCGGAATTACTGTAAACTATTTAAAAGGTAAGGATGAAAAAAAATCTGAAGAACATTTGAAGCTTTACATGGACGAATTAAAAGAAGCTGTGATTGCATACTTCAGCAGTATGACCATTGAAGAGGCAAAAAATCAGACTGAGGCCATGGCAAAGGCAAAAGAAGCTTTGTTGAAAAAATTCAATGAAATCGTACCACCGGATGAAAAGGACAAAGAAAAGAAACCAATGATTGAGTCTGTCGTATTCTACGATTGGTTCACCCAGTAGGAGGTGGTTGGATGGGAGACATACTTTCGCAAAATGAGATAGACGAGCTCCTAAAAGCCCTGAATACAGGTGAGATTGATGTTCATCAAATGCAGAATACCACCCAGGAAAAGAAAATCAAAAGCCATGATTTTCGAAGACCCAGTAAATTTGCCAAAGATCATTTGAAAACATTACATATCATCAATGAAAACTATGCTCGACTGGTTACAAATTTCCTATCAGGGTACCTTAGAACTCTGGTTCAAGTAGATGTGATATCCGTTGAACCGCTTCAATACCTGGAATTCACAAACTCAATATCCAACCCTGTAATTCTAGGGGTTATTGATTTTACGCCCCTTACAGGTCAGATCATCCTCGAGATGGCGCCCAATATCGCCTATTCCTTGATCGACAGAATTCTTGGGGGGAAGGGAACCTCCATTGATAAAATCAGAGGATTTACGGAAATTGAGCTGGCCATCATTGAAAGAATCATTATCCAGATATTGAACCTGATGAGAGAACCCTGGGAAAATGTTTTAAGCATCCGCCCAAGGTTGGAAAAGATAGAAACCAATGCACAGTTTGCTCAGATCATATCTCCGAATGAAATCATTGCGCTTGTCACATTAAGCGCTCGTGTAGGGGATGTGGAGGGGATGATCAATATCTGTATTCCTCACATGGTAGTGGAGCCGATAATTTCAAAGCTAAGTACAAGACTATGGTTTTCATCTGTAGAAAAGGAATCAACTAAAGAAACCAAGGAGTCTATTGAAATAAAGATTGAGAATACAAGGGTCCCTGTACGGGCAGTCCTTGGCAGGACTACCATATCCGTCAATGAATTCATTGAACTGCAGCCTGGAGATGTTATTCCACTGGATACGGCCGTAAACGGAGATCTTGAAGTACTGGTGGGAGATTTACTGAAGTTTTATGCAACACCGGGTGTAAAGAAGAACAAGGTTGCAGTCAAGATATCGGAAGTGGTGAGAAGGGAGGAGGAATAACGTGGGAGATATGCTTTCACAAGCAGAAATAGATGCTTTGTTAAATGGAACATCCAGTATGGATGTGGGAAGTTCAACCCCTGATACATCTCTTATGGATGAATCGAATCTTACCTCTCAAGAGGTCGATGCTCTGGGTGAAATCGGAAACATCAGCATGGGAACGTCGGCAACGACACTCTTTACCTTGCTGGGCCATAAGGTCATGATTACAACGCCCAAAGTAACGGTTACTTCTTGGGATCAGCTGTCTAAGGAGTATTCGACTCCCTATGTGGCTGTTCGAGTAGAATATACCGACGGGCTGGTGGGCACCAACCTGTTGATACTGAAGGAAGAGGACGTAAAGATCATAACCGACCTGATGATGGGCGGTGAAGGAAATGGCAGCACTGCAGGTGAACTGACAGATCTTCATTTGAGTGCAATCAGTGAAGCCATGAATCAAATGGTAGGCTCCTCTGCTACCTCCATGTCCTCGATGTTTGACAAAAGAATTGACATTTCGCCACCAAAAGCATTTTTACTGAATTTTGATTCGTCTCAGCCCCATAGTGAGTTTGATACGTCTCAAGCTATCGTAAAGATTGCTTTTAAAATGGAGATAGGGAATCTGATCGACAGCGAGATTATGCAGCTAATTCCGGTTTCCTTTGCAAAAAACCTGGTGGATAATCTTCTGAACGCAGATATGAGCGGTTCAAGCAAACAGGCCGCACCGGCACCGGCTTCTGCACCGCCGCCACCTCCGCCACAGCAGCCTTATGCACAGCAGATGCCTCCGCTACAGCAGCCGATGGGATACTATCAGGAACCTCAGTATGGTATGCCTCCGCAGCAGGGTTATGGAATGCCTCAGATGGACTATGGAACGGTTCAGGAGGCTCCCAGAAATAGAGGACCTGTAAATGTACAGCCTGCGCAATTCCAATCCTTTGATGATGGACGGATTTCCATTGAAAAGAAGAATATCAGCCTGATCATGGATGTTCCTTTACAGGTCACGGTTGAACTTGGCAGGACACAAAGGTTGATCAAGGATATTCTGGAATTTGGTCCCGGATCGATTCTTGAACTGGACAAACTGGCCGGTGAGCCGGTAGATATTCTTGTAAACGGAAAAACCATTGCAAAAGGCGAAGTTGTTGTTATTGATGAAAGTTTCGGTGTAAGAATCACAGACATTATACACCCGTCAAAACGACTGTAACAGGATTTGAAGAACAAAAGCAGCGATATGAGGCTTGGCAAGAAAAAGAATAATTCCTGTAGAAAAAAGAATTACTCACGGTTGCAGCAGTGAAAAAAGTCGCTGCAATCTCCAACAAACTATTGATTAAGGAGAGGGATTGTAATGAGTAAAAAAATTCTTATTGTTGACGACGCAGCTTTTATGAGGATGATGATTAAGGATATTTTATCAAAGAATGGCTATGAAGTTGTGGGTGAAGCAGAAAATGGAGCCAGAGCTATTGAAAAATATAAGGAACTGATTCCTGATTTGGTTGTAATGGATATTACAATGCCCGAGGTTGATGGTATACAGGCAGTAAAGGAAATCAAGAAAATCAACGCAGATGCGAAGATCATCATGTGTTCTGCCATGGGTCAGCAGGCCATGGTTATAGAATCCATCCAGGCAGGAGCCAGAGACTTCATTGTGAAACCTTTCCAGGCAGAGAGAGTAGTGGAAGCGGTTAAGAAAGTTGTAGGCTAATCAAAGAATCGGAGAAAACCATGGATAATCCTTTTACCTTTATAGGAATACTGATTGTCTTTGCCGCCATGCTGTTTTTAGCCTATGTTACGACTCGGTATATCGGCGGTAAAGCCAGCAAAGCTTTAAAAGGAAAGTTTATTACGATCATTGATACGGTTAGCATCGGTATTGATAAACACCTGCATCTTGTTAAAGTCGGAGAGGAATACCTGCTGATCGCTTCAGCAGGTAAGAGCGTTGAGTTCCTGGCTCAGGTCGGGATGAATGACGTCAATATGGAGGAAATCACCGAAAACAACAGTGTATTTGACTTTAAGAACTTATTTGATAAATATCTTCAAGCTTTAAAAGTGTCCGGAAAAAAGGAGAGTAAGGAAGAAAAAAGCAATCTTGATAGTACTATGGAAGGTGAACTGTTTAAGAGTAACTTAAAGAAACTGAAAACACTCAACCTTCGGACGAACGATCAAGAAAACAATGATGGGGATGAATCTACGAATGAAAAGTAGAAGGGTTTACCTTCAAGGATTAATTGTTTTACTCATGTTGATATTGATGGTTTCCACGGTTCAGGCCGAACCGGCTTTTCCGGTTCCGAAAATCGGACTGAGCGTGGATACATCGGAAAACCCGAAGGATGTTGCAACCAGCATACAAATCCTTGTATTGCTGACAATTTTAACATTGGCCCCTTCCATTCTGATCATGATGACTTCCTTTACCAGGGTGATCATTGTATTGTCATTTCTCAGGAATGCGCTAGGAACCCAGCAGATGCCGCCGAATCAAGTTTTGATTGGGCTAGCTTTGTTTTTGACATTATTTATCATGACCCCTGTAGGCACTGAAATCAACGAAAAGGCCTTTCAACCTTATGTTAAAAGTGAAATAAGCCAGCAGGAAGCCATAGACAAGTCTTCTCAGATCATCAAGGGTTTTATGTTTAAGCATACCCGATCCAAAGATCTGGCTTTATTTGTAACTCTTTCCGGCACCAAAGGGCCGGTAGACAAAGAAAAACTGCCGCTGACGGTAGTGATCCCTGCTTTTTTAATCAGTGAATTGAAGACCGCGTTCCAGATGGGATTTTTGATTTTTATTCCCTTTCTGGTCATTGATATGGTGGTAGCCAGTACGCTGATGTCCATGGGGATGATGATGCTTCCGCCGGTAATGATATCACTTCCATTTAAGATACTCTTGTTTATTATGGTCGATGGATGGAATTTAGTAACCCAATCCATTGTCACCAGTTTTGTGAAATGACGGAACAAAGGTTTTCTACTTTAATGATGTACCGGGGGGTTGGACATGGACCAGGGAATGGTCATTGACCTGGCAATGAATGCATTAAAAACCGTAATGTTTGTTTCCGCTCCGATGTTGGGAGTCAGTATCATTGTAGGACTGGCTATCAGCATCTTTCAAGCTACGACACAGATCCAGGAGCAAACGCTTTCTTTTGTACCTAAGATTTTGGCCATTTTTGCTTCACTGGGCTTATTTGGAGCATGGATGCTAAGGGTATTAATAGAATTTACTCAGAATCTTTATATGAACATGAACCAATACATCAGATAAAACAGTGAAGAGAGAAGAAAGTAGAAAGTAGGATGTAGGTTGGGGTAAGCATAGTGTTATTTGGAAAGAATGTTTGGAAAAGTTATAAATTTTGTGTTAGTAATTCGTATTCATGAAGAAGTAACTTTTAAAAAATATTTTGTTTTTATGATTTAGTTAATAATTCTTCTTTCTTAACTCTTAATTCTAAATTTTTATTGTGGGGCGATGACTTGGAACTGCCAGTTGGAATGATGATCAATGGTTTGGATACATTCATTCTGGTTTTTATTAGAATGACAGGGCTATTTGTAATTGCACCAATTTTTGGAAGAAGAAATATTCCGAACTATTTTAAAATTGGATTTTCTCTCATGTTGGCGCTGATCATCATCAATACGCTGCCGCCGGTCCAACTGAGTTATTACGATAATATTTATGCTTATACGCTCCTGGTGTTCAAGGAGTTTATCGTGGGGATCACCTTGGGATATGTCTCTTATCTGGTTTTTACCGCGATTTATATGGCCGGACAGATCATTGATATGCAGATCGGTTTTGGTATGGTGAGTGTATTGGATCCGGTAAGCAATATACAGGTTCCTGTAACCTCCAACTTTTATTTTATCATTTGTATGATGATTTTCCTGGACTTTAACGGGCACCATGCCCTGATAAGGTCTCTTTTTGAAAGCTACAATATTCTGCCCATTGGAACTGCGGCTTTTAATCCTGAGTTGATGAATGACATTATCCGTGCCTTTGGAAATATTTTCATTATCGGCTTTAAAATCAGTGCACCCATTGTAGCAACCATTTTGATTACGGATGTAGCGCTGGGGGTTATTTCGAAATCAGTTCCGCAGCTGAACTTTTTTGTCGTAGGAATACCGATCAAGATCGTGCTGGGATTGGCTGTCCTGATTCTTACCTTGAAAATGTTCGGGTCGGTAGTCGATGTACTGATTAATGGCATGAACAGTGAAATGCTTAATTTCATTAAGGATATGGCACCGAAGTAGAGTTGAGAAGTAAGAGTTGAAAGTTGAGAGTAGTAATTAAAGAATCAAAGATTTAAATTGAATGATAAAGACTTTATAGGAGATAAGTTAAAAACTTAAGTTTCTAGATAAGAAGATACGCATGAAAGGTTGTATGGATTTGACATAGAGGATGGGTGGGAAGAAGTCTATGAGCATTGTTAAAATGTATAAAGAAGCTGAAGATGAAGCAATTGCTCATTGCCCCAATTCCAGCAGATTTGATCCATTACTTAAAGTAAACAGCCTGAAGATGAATCTCCAGCTTTTTGCCGGGGGAGAAGAGAAGACTGAAAAGGCTACACCCAAAAAGAGGTCTGAAGCAAGAAGCCAGGGGCAGGTATTACAAAGCAGGGACTTGACCGCTGCAGTTGTACTTCTATTGATTTTGATAAGTATACGGATATTTGCCGGTAACATTTATGGTGAAATATCCGCTTTTATAAAAAGAATTTTTACGGAATATGCGAACATTGAAGATCTTTTTACATTCAACCTCCTTCCAAGGTTGTTTATGGACACAGTTATTGTACTGCTGAAAACGGCTATGCCAATACTAGCTGTTGCAGCAATCTCTGCTTATATCATCAGCTATGCACAAGTGGGCTTCCTGTTTACGACTGCAACACTGGGGGTAAAGCTGGACAGAATCAACCCTTTGAACGGGTTCAAAAGGATTTTCTCCCTCCAGGGAGTGGTAGAACTTTTGAAGTCCCTGGTGAAGGTTTCCATCATCGGATACACGGCCTACTCCTATCTAAGCGGAGAGGTTTATAACGTTCTGAATTTGATGGATATGGACGTAATGAGCATTGCTGTTTATATCGGGAGTACTGCCATCAATGTTGCTATCCGAATTTGTGTGGCCTTGATATTCATTGGGATTGCGGATTACGGGTATCAATGGTGGCAATATGAAAAAAACCTGAAAATGTCCAAACACGAAGTAAAGGAAGAATTTAAACAGGCGGAAGGAAATCCTGAAGTCAAAGCAAAGATCAAGCAAAAGCAAAGACAAATCTCCATGAGAAGAATGCTGGCAGATGTGCCGAAAGCGGATGTAGTCATCACAAACCCTACGCACTTTGCAGTCGCAATCCAATATGATTCCGAAGTTTCTTCGGCACCGACGGTGATTGCAAAAGGGCAGGACTTTGTGGCTCAAAGAATTAAGGAAGTAGCGAAGGAAAACAAGGTAGAGATTGTAGAAAACAAACCGCTGGCAAGATCGCTGTATGATGCGGTAGATATCGGAGAAGCAATTCCTCCCGAGCTTTACCAGGCAGTAGCGGAAGTGCTGGCGTTCGTATACAGTTTGAAAGGAAAAGACAGAGCAGGCTAAGATCAATGTAAAATGAAAAGAATGTAGAATTTAAAAGGATTCTTATTTCTTATTTCTTAATTATTCTTTTGAAGAACGGGGGTGTCCGGTCGATGGCAAGGTTTGGCGATATGTTTATCGCTGTATTAATCGTTGCAATAGTTCTTATCATTATTTTACCGATACCAAGTATCGTACTTGACATCTTGCTGGCGATCAATATTGCATTATCCGTTATCATCCTGCTCAATGCGATTTATGCAAAAACAGCTTTGGAATTATCCATATTTCCTTCATTACTATTGATCACCACCCTGTACAGGCTTTCACTCAATATCACGGCAGCGAAGCTGGTACTGGCAGAAGGCGAAGCAGGACAGGTAATTGCAGGATTCGGAGCTTTCGTAGCTGGCGGAAATCTGGTAGTTGGATTCATCGTGTTTTTGATCATCATGATCGTTCAGTTCATGGTTATTACCAAGGGTTCCGAGAGAGTATCGGAAGTTGCAGCAAGATTCACGCTCGACGCGATGCCTGGTAAACAGATGGCAATTGATGCGGACCTGAATTCCGGGCTTATCAATGAGACCGAAGCCAAAGAGCGCAGACGCAATATTCAACGAGAAGCAGATTTTTACGGGGCGATGGATGGAGCCAGTAAGTTTGTAAAAGGAGATGCTGTCGCGGGGATCCTAATCACCTTTATTAACATCATTGGCGGTTTGATTATTGGGATGGTCATGAGAGGGGAAGAAATCTCAGCAGCGTTTACAAACTATACCATCTTGACCATAGGAGACGGTCTTGTGAGCCAGATACCAGCCCTCCTTATCTCTACAGCGACTGGTATTATTGTCACAAAAGCGGCTTCAGATGCAAACCTGAGCCAGGACCTCTTAAAGCAAATATTTAGAAACCCGAAAGTATTGTTCCTCGCAGCCGGATTGTGCATCATTCTGGGATTGTTCCTGGATCCGATTCCGTTTTTTGTTCTTTCAGCATCCCTGGTATTTATTGGTTATACATTGTTAAAGCAGCAGAAGCAGGACGAGAAGCTGGAAGAAGTTCAAGTGCAGGAAAGCGAAGTCGAGGAAATCAGAAAGCCGGAGAATGTGATTACGCTGCTGCAGGTGGACCCAATTGAACTCGAATTCGGTTATGGTATTATCCCCTTGGCGGATGTCAATCAGGGGGGAGACCTTTTGGATAGAGTTGTTATGATAAGAAGACAATTAGCTCTTGAGTTGGGGATGATTGTTCCCATCATCCGACTTAGAGACAATATACAATTAAACCCGAATGAATATGTCATCAAGATTAAAGGCGTTGAAATCTCTAAGGGAGATCTGATGTTCGACCACTTCATGGCAATGAATTCAGGTCTGGCCGAAGAAGATATCGATGGAATCAAGACCATTGAGCCAGCCTTTGGACTGCCTGCGATATGGATCAGTGAGAGTCAGCGGGATCGCGCAGAAATGCTGGGGTATACAGTTGTTGATCCTCCATCCATCATTGCAACCCATCTGACGGAAATAATTAAGAAGTACGCCCATGAACTGACGGGAAGACAGGAAGTTCAGACTCTCATAGACAATGTGAAGCAGAGTTATCCGGCCATTGTAGACGAGCTGATTCCAAAGGTAATGACCATCGGCGAAATCCAAAAGGTATTGGCAAACCTTCTCAAGGAAGGGGTCTCAATCCGGGATATGGTAACTATTTTAGAAACACTGGCGGATTATGCGCCTGTGACTCATGATCCGGACATGCTGACGGAGTATGTAAGGCAGGGACTCGGAAGAGCGATTACAAAGAAGTTTATATACGATACAAAATCCAATGTGATCACACTCGATCCAAAACTGGAACAGGTGATTATGGATTCCGTACAAAGAACAGAACATGGCTCGTATCTGACACTGGAGCCCGAAACGACCAACAGGATTTTGAGCAATCTCTCCAAGCAGCTTCAAAGACTGCTACAGCTTGGACAGCAGCCGGTAATCCTGGCATCACCTATTGTGCGGCTGTACTTTAAAAGACTTACAGAACAAAGTGTACCCGGGCTGGTCGTGCTATCCTATAATGAATTAGACCCCAACGTTGAGATTCAATCGGTCGGCATGGTAAGTGTGTAAATGGGTAATAGGTAATAGGTAATAGGTAATAGACGTTGTAGGGGCGAGACACCGGCTCGCCCTTGAAGGAAAAGGATTGTAGGGGCGGACGCCTCTGTCCGCCCGGACAAATAAAAGATTACATGGATTAATTCAAGATAGAATAGATTTACGGAGGCTAAAGATGAAGATACGGCGGTATCTGGGAAGCAACACCCAGGAGGCTATATTAAAAGTGAAAATGGATCTCGGAAACGATGCTGTAATTTTGAACACCAGAAAGGTGAGGCAAAAGGGCTTCCTGAAGATCTTTGCAAAACCGATGATAGAAGTGCTGGCAGCCGTGGACGATGATTATGGAACAAAAAAGGAAGCACAGAGACAGAACATTAGCCAGCAAGCAGCTGTGAAGGAGCCTCCAAAGGAAATCCCCGCTGTAAAAACAGATGGGAAGGATGAAAAGATTTCCGAGCTTGAGACAAAAGTAAACAGCATGGAAATGCTTTTGCATAAGATTTATGACCAGCTTCAGCCGGCTTCAGCACAACCCGTTTTACCTCAGCCGGTAGAGCAGAGAGCTGCTGAACAGAAAGCGGAAGCGTCTCCTCAGGAAAAGCAAAGTACATACCCGAAGGTATTTGAACTTTTTTATAACAACCTGATAAAAAATGAGGTTGAGATTGAAACTGCAAAGAGAATCATTGGCCTTGTAATGGAAAAGATCGGGCAAAATGCCAGTGTCAATGACGTTGCTTCCGTTTTAAATAACGTGATCAGCGGAATCCTGGGAAAACCGGAAACCGTCCGTATGCGGGAGGATGGAAAGCCGACCGTTGTTATGATGGTAGGTCCTACCGGTGTTGGAAAAACAACAACGCTTGCAAAAATCGCTGCAAATTATGCACTCAATCATAAAAAGAAGGTAGGGATGATTACTGCCGATACCTACAGAATTGCAGCCGTTGAACAGCTAAAGACCTATGCTGAAATACTGGGAATGCCGGTAACGGTAATTTATTCACCTAGCGAGCTGAGCGAAGCCATCAACCAGCATTCGGACAAGGATGTTATTTTAATCGATACAGCCGGAAGAAGTCATAAAAACAAAGCCCAGTTTGAAGAGTTGAAGACGCTGATCAGCGCTGCCAATGCGGACGAAATCTACCTGCTGCTGAGCGCCACCACAAGCCCCAGGAACTGTAAGGAAATCATCAGCAATTACAATTTCCTGAAAGATTACAAGCTTCTGTTTACCAAGCTGGATGAAACACAAATTACGGGGATTATTCTGAATGCAAGATTCATGACCAACAAAAGTCTTTCCTATATAACAACCGGACAAAGCGTGCCTGATGATATTGAAATCATGAATGTAGACAAAATCACAAAAAACTTATTAGGGAGCATAACTTAGTATGATGGATCAGGCTGATAGACTAAGGCAAATTATTGACAGCCTGAAGTTGAAACAGGCTGCGGCTCAGGCCAATCTGCTGAACACGGTACGCAAGAAAACCTCCAAGGTGATCACGGTCACCAGCGGAAAAGGCGGAGTTGGAAAGACCAATGTGACGGTGAATCTTGCAATCGCCTTGAGTGAACTCGGATTGAGGGTTGTCATTCTGGATGCGGATTTTGGGCTTGCGAACATTGACGTACTTTTTGGTATTATTCCGAAGTATACCCTGGTGGATGTCATCTATAACAGGAAAAACATCCTGGAGGTATTGGCGGATGGGCCCAAAAACATCAAATTTGTTTCAGGCGGTTCAGGCGTTGAAGAACTCGTCAAACTGGAGAGGAACCAGCTTGAAAGGTTTGTCGACAACATTGCCCTGCTGGACAAGATATCCGACATCATCATTATTGATACGGGGGCAGGATTATCCGACAACGTCATGAGCTTTGTAATGGCCGCCGACGAGGTGCTGCTGGTTACAACACCGGAGCCTACTTCCATCACGGATGCTTATGCCTTGATCAAGATGGTTGCCCATAGAGACAAGGACAAGACCATCCGGTTAATCGTAAACAAGGCTGAAAACGCGATTGAAGCCAACGATATTTTAAATAAACTGTCCATGGTGGCGGATAAGTTTTTAGACTTAAAATTGAATTCACTAGGCTATATTCTTCAAGATGACCACGTGACTAAAGCTGTGAAAATGCAGCAGCCATTAGCATTAAGCTTCCCAAAGAGTCAGGCTTACAGGAATGTACGGGATCTTTCAAGAACACTCGCAAACATGCATGAGGATACAACAGAGAAAAACAATACCGGGATTAAAAGTTTCGTAGGCAGACTGGTGAAATTTCTTAATACATAAAGATTAACAACGGAGGACACATGAACCTGACGGATTTACAGATTGGTGTGAAGCTAGAATTACAACTTTATGATGAAAACGGAGAGGCCATCAAGCCCCAGTTTGTGAGTGAACTGGAATGGGTTGAAGAGGGAGTCGCGTTCATTGCTGCCCCGATCCATGAAGGTGTGATATTTCCGGTTCATATCGGCACAACCATGAATGTCTTCTTTATCCATAAGGACGATCTGTATAAATTCAAGGCAAAGGTTCTAAACCGGGGAGTGAAAGACAATATTGCCTATTTGAAAGTATCTCTTTTAAGCGAACTTGAGAAGATTCAAAGAAGGCAGTTTTTCCGGTTTGAATGTTCTACCCCGATTAAATATAAAGTACTGGATTATTATAGCCAGAAGGATACCAGCAAGATTCCCTTTAAAAAGGCAACCACAAGAGATTTGAGCGGTGGGGGCCTGTGCATATCTACCGATGAAAAGGTTGATTTAAACAAGCTGGTAGAATGCGAACTGGACTTGGATGAAGGCAAGAGTGTTAAATTTGTAGGTCAAATAGTCCGTTCAGACCTGATTAAGTTGGAAGACGTCATAAGATATGAACTAGGAGTATTGTTCAAGAAAATTGAATACAAGGATAGAGAAGCCGTGATCGGATTTATCTTCCGGGAACAAAGAAAACTTAGAAAAAAAGGGCTGATATAAGGGTATGACGAAAAAAATCAAAGTATTGGTAGTAGACGATTCAGCGTTCATGAGAAAAATTTTATCGGATATCCTGAACAGTGATGACGATATCGAAGTTGTCGATACAGCTAAAAACGGACTGGAAGCTATCGAAAAGGCGAAAAGCTTAAAACCGTCCGTAGTCACACTGGATGTCGAAATGCCCGTAATGGATGGGCTCAGCTGTTTAAAAGAGCTGGTGAAGGAAGAAAGCCCTCCGGCAGTCATTATGCTCAGCAGCGTAACAAAAGAGGGAGCCGATTCGACAATCCAGGCGCTGGAATATGGTGCCATCGACTTTATCACCAAGCCCACAAACATTTTCAATATTTCCGGAGATCAGAAAAAACTGGAATTGATTGAGAAAGTCAAAATTGCAAAAAAATCGACAAAAGTTAAGAAAAATGTTGTAATAAGCGATATACAAATAAAGCCAAAACGTGATATAGTTAAAAGTAGTAATATAAAATATATTGTCGCAATTGGAACCTCAACAGGGGGCCCAAAAGCACTGCAAGATGTAATTCCGTTAATTCCGGGAGATGTGCCCGCTGCATTTCTTGTCGTTCAGCATATGCCGCCCGGGTTCACAAAGTCTCTGGCGGAAAGGCTGAATTCCATGAGCGAGGTCACAGTCAAGGAAGCAGAAGATGGAGATATTATTCAGCCAGGCTTTGTATATATCGCTCCTGGGGACTACCACATGCTGGTAGAACGCTTGGTCAACGGGAATGTTAAGATCAAGCTGAACCAGGATCCTCCGGTAGGAGGGCATCGACCGGCAGTCAACACGATGATGGAGGCTTTATCCAATACCGGATTATCGAACATTATCGGGGTGATCATGACGGGAATGGGCGGAGATGGCAGTGAAGGGGTCCGCAAATTGAAAACGATTAATAAGAGCTACATCATCGCCCAGGATGAAAAGTCCTGTGTGGTTTACGGAATGCCGAAAGTTGCCGTACAAACCGGAGCTGTTGACGCAATTGTACCGCTTAAAGATATAACAAAGGAATTTATGAAGATCATAGGGGGGCAAAAACTATGGACATGAGTCAATACTTGGAAATATTTATTGAAGAATCAAAAGAACACTTGCAGGGATTGAACCAATCATTGCTCCAACTGGAGAAAAATCCGAGCGACGTCTCCGTATTAAATGAGATATTCAGGGTTGCACATACCTTGAAAGGAATGTCGGGAACGATGGGGTTCAGCAAGATGGCAAAGCTGACCCATGACATGGAGGATGTACTTCATGCCCTAAGAAACAATGAAATTAAAGTCAATACAAAGATGATCGATATCCTGTTCAAGTGCCTGGATGCATTGGAAAACTATGTGAACAGTATTGTAAATTCAGGCAGTGAGGGTAAAAACGACTATGCCGATATCATTCAGGAACTCTCCAACATTTTACATAATAAGTCTTCAGAACCTGAAACCAGCAGCGAAAAGCCAGCCGTAACAGCTACTGCAGCTGCAGGGGCTTCAGATCAGGCTGCCCATGCAGTTGCAATTAACCAGTATGATCAGAATGTAATTAATAAAGCAAGCGAAATCGGGATGAATGCCTACGAAATTTCCGTCATCCTGAATAAAGGTTGTGTTTTAAAGTCTGCAAGAGCCTTTATCATATTCCAGACCCTGGAGAGATACGGAGAAATCATCAAATCCGAACCTTCGGTGCAGGATATTGAAGATGAAAGGTTTGAATTTGAATTTACAGTAGTTGTCATCAGTAAAGAAAGCGCGTCTCTCTTTGAAAAGGAAATCAACTCGATTGCAGAAGTAGAAAAAGTAATCGTTCAAACATTGGAAGCAAAAGTTACGAACGACGTTCAGCCTGCGCAAGTGGAAGCAAGCGTTCAGCAGCAGGGAGGACAGGTTGCCGCTTTAACCTCCAATGCTGAAGAAAAAGATGAACATGAAGCAGCGGCAGCCAAGAAAGCCAAGACAGGAAAGACTGTCAGGGTAGATATTGACAGGCTGGATGTACTGATGAATCTGGTCAGCGAATTGATCATCATCAAGACGAGATTAGAAGGTATTGATAATGTTGACGCTTCCCAGACTTATAATGAAGCGGTGGAATACCTGGAAAGGATCACAACAAATCTTCATGATGCGGTCATGAAGGTTCGAATGGTTCCTGTTGAAAATGTATTCAACAGATTCCCAAGAGTTATTCGTGATATTTCACGTGAGTTGGGGAAAGAAATCGTTCTCACCATGTCCGGAGAAGAAACTGAATTGGACAGAACCGTCATTGATGAAATCGGCGATCCGTTGCTTCACCTTTTAAGAAACTCTGCGGATCATGGTATTGAATCTCTCGAAAAGAGGCGTCAGGCCGGTAAGAAGGATGAAGGCCATATTTACTTGAGAGCCTATCAGGACGGAAACAATGTCGTCATTGAAGTTGAAGATGACGGTGCCGGTATTAATGTAGACAAGGTAAGGAACAAAGCCATTGAAAGAGGACTGATCAGCAAAGAAATGGCAAGCACCATGTCACAAAAGGATATCGTTGAATTCTTGTTTAAGCCAAGCTTCAGCACTGCAGATAAAATCACGGATATCTCAGGCCGCGGCGTCGGCTTGGATGTTGTTAAAACCAAGATTGAAGCCTTGGGAGGCTTGGTCGAGGTTGAAACGGAAATGGGTAAGGGAAGTAAGTTCATTATCCGTCTGCCACTGACCCTTGCGATCATACAAGCCTTGCTGGTATTGATCGGCGAAGAAAAATATGCGATTCCTTTAAACAGCATCAAGGAGATTATCAATATTTCACCGAATGATATCAAAATGGTTCAAAAGCAGGAAGTCATCCTGTTGAGAAACATGGTAGTGCCGATTGTTCGGTTGGATAAAATTCTGGATGTTCCCAAGGAACAAAAAGAGCCGAAGCAGCTTACCGTGGTTATTGTTAAAAAGGGTGACAAGCTGTCCGGTTTTCTTGTAGACAACCTCATTGGCCAGCAGGAAATTGTTATCAAGTCATTAGGCAAGTTCCTGTCCGGAATCAAGTTCATCGCAGGTGCAACGATCCTTGGTGACGGTAATGTGGCATTGATTATCGATGTTAACTCGCTTGCATAGGAAGGGAGATAAAAGGATATGGCAGATAATAAAAACATTGAAAACAGACAGTATGTTGTATTTAAGCTCGGTAAGGAAGAATACGGTGTTGATATAAAAAAAGTAACCACCATTGAGCGGATGATGCAGATCGCACGCGTTCCGAAAACCCCGGAATATATCAAGGGGGTAATCAATCTTCGAGGTGAGATCATTCCGATTATGGATTTACGCCTCAAGTTTAGTATGCCTTCCATGGAAGAGACCGAAGACACAAGAATTATCATTGTCAAAATCGAGGAAATGCCGATCGGTATCATTGTTGATGCTGTGGCGGAGGTTCTTGAGTTGAAGGACGACGCCATCGAAAACATCACCAACTTCAGCAATGATCTTTCCGTAGATTACATTCTTGGGGTCGGGAAAGTCAATGATCGGATTGTTACCCTTTTAAATATCGAAAAACTCTTGAAATTATCAAATAATGTTTAATAAGCGGAGGCGTTTATGGCTTTAAGTATTGATGATTTAAATAACCTCCAATTGGATGTGCTCCGGGAGATCGGTAACATTGGTGCAGGAAATGCGGCTACTGCCTTGGCAAAAATGCTGAACAAGAAAGTAGATATGGATGTACCCAAAGTGAAAATTCTGGAGTTTAAGGATGTCAATGATATCCTCGGCGGAGCAGATATCGAAGTTATTGGAATTCTGCTAAGCGTTACCGGAGACCTGACAGGGAATATCATGTTTATTCTTGAACTGAAAGCTGCGAGGGTGCTGGTCAACATACTGATGGGAATGCCGCCGGAAGATGCCACGCCGTTTTCCGATATTGAACTGTCCGCACTGAAAGAAATAGGAAACATCTTGTCCGGTTCATATCTTTCAGCGTTATCCATGCTGACGAACCTGAACATCATGCCGTCCATTCCAGATATCGCAATTGATATGGCAGGGGCAATCCTCAGTGTACCGGCCATAGAGTTTGGAAAAGTCGGAGATACCGTACTTTATATTGAAACCGAGTTTCAAGAAGGCAGTACCAAGGTGGTTGGTGACTTTTTCCTTGTACCTGACGTTGAGTCCTATGATACACTATTAAAAGCATTGGGAGTAATATTGTAATGGAGAACGTTATCAAAGTTGGAATGGCTGACCTGGCAGCTGCCGGTCATCCCGGGATATTAACCACCCTGGGATTGGGTTCTTGTGTGGGTATTGCCTTATACGATTCTACCAGCAAAATTATCGGTCTTGCCCATGTCATGCTGCCCTCAAGCTTACAGGCAAAAAACAATTCGAATATAGCAAAGTTTGCAGATACCGCCATTGTCAAACTGGTGGATGATATGATGAAAATGGGCGCCAGACGCGATCATATTGTGGCAAAGCTGGCGGGAGGCGCTCAGATGTTCTCCTTCAATCAGACCTCGGATATGATGAAAATCGGACTTAGAAATGCCATATCAGCGAAAGAAAAGCTGGTTGAACTGAAAATTCCGATCATTGCCGAGGATACCGGAGGCAATTACGGACGTACCATCGAGCTTTATTCGAATGACGGAAGGCTGGTTATCAAAACCATTGGGCATGGTATCAAGCAGATTTAAGTGAGGAATCATTCATGGAATTTATCCATCGGCTGCCTTTTATAATTGGAGCTTTTATGGCCATTGTAGTTGGCGTGGTGAATTACAAATCGGGGATCGAACAGCAGCAGATTTACTCAAGGATGACCATCAGCCTGATTGCATTCTTCATCATCGGGTTGTTGATCAGGAATACCGTAAGCAGCATTTATGAGGACCTGGAAAAGAAAAAGAGAGACCGGCAGGAATTGGAGGAAGAACTGGAACGGCAAGCGCATGCCAAGAGTATGCACGAAGAGGCTGAAAATTCAGAAGCTATGGAAGGCGCAGGTGGAATTCCAACTCAGATAGACTACAGAGTGGATGAGGGTGAAGAATTTACGCCTTTAAAAGTCAGCGAGGTCTTAAGCAGCAAGTTGCATGAATAGCCATCACGGTTTACGATAGTATTTTAGCCGCTGATAAAATATTATCGCAAGCCGTGATACCGAGCAAGCGTAGCATTATCGTCGTGATCATGATGAATGAGGGTTGAATAACTCAGCACGATGAAACTAAGGAATTGAAGCGTGAAAAACTGTTGGGAAAATTTTTTCACGGTCAATAAAAATTCGTGAATGGGGGAGTTACATGTCATCCGCAAACAAACAATTGGATCTTTGGAAACAGTATGGCGAGACAAAAGACCCTTCAATAAGAGAAAAACTGATATTGGAATACTCCCATCTTATAAAATTCGTAGCAGGCAGGTTAAGCATCTATTTCGGATCAAACGTTGAATATGATGATCTTATTGGATTTGGGGTCTTTGGCTTGATTGATGCCATTGACAAGTTTGATATAAACAAAGGAGTAAAATTTGAGACCTATGCTTCTTTAAGAATCAGGGGTTCAATCATCGACAGTATCAGAGAAATGGACTGGGTACCGAGGTCTTTGCGCCAGAAAAACAAAGAACTGGAGAAAGTGTATTTCGAAATTGAGAACGAACTGGGACATGCAGCCACTGACCAGGAGGTTGCAGACAAGTTGGGGATCTCTTTGGATGAATTTTATAAACTTCTGAACGATGTCAACGTTTCTTCCATGGTTTCCTTGGAGGAATTTTTAGAACAGAATTATGAGATCGGAGTAAATATATCCGATTCCAATAAAGAAGATAGTCCAGAGAAATTTGCCGAAATTTCTGAGATAAAAGAAATTCTTGCTGATTCAATAGGAAAGTTGCCAGAAAAAGAGAAAACGGTAATATCCTTGTATTATTTTGAAGAATTGACACTCAAAGAAATTAGTGCGATAATGAAAGTGTCAGAATCCAGGATTTCTCAGCTTCATACAAAAGCCATCCTGAGACTCAGAGGGAAAATGGCCCGCCACAAATCCTTGATTCAGAATTAACAGAGATAAAAATATGTTGAGATATGTAAGTTTTTGATATCGATGTTGCGCGATATAGATGGAAAACACGCAAGGGGGATCAACTGTAATGGACAACGGTACTTCATCCGGTAGAAATGTCAATGATGGTTTTTTTGAAATACGATATCAACAAGATGGGGTTTATCTGTCTGTTTTTCCGCCTGTTGGCAAAGGTATCCGGGTTGAGGCCAGGGAAGTCATTGAAAAGCTTAACAGAAAGCAAATCCGAGGGTTTAATAAGGATGTGATTGAACTTGCGGTTTTGAAAGCAGACAAGAGTGCTGTAAAGATTGCTGACGCACAGCAGGAAGTTAAGCTGGATGCCACCTGCAATGTGATGGTAACACCGGATAAAATGAAGGCATTTGTTGCATTAACACCTCCGGATGGCGGACGAATGCTGACCATGGAGGAAATATTATCACACCTTGCAAGACAGGGTGTGATTTATGGAATCAACAAGACCACGCTGGAATCGATTATACAGTATCCGATTTATAACGAAATGGTATGTGTTGCAGAGGGGACCCCTGCTGCAAACGGAAAAAACGGTTATGTAGAGTTTTTATTTGATATCAATAAAGAAAGAAAGCCCACGATTTTAGAAGATGGCCGGGTGGACTTCAGAGAACTCAATATCATTGAAAGTGTAAGAGCTGGACAAAAATTATGCAATTTGATGCCGCCGCAAATGGGCACTCCCGGGAAAACCGTTGTCGGAGTAGATATTCCTGCAATCAACGGAAAGCCTGCAAACCTTCCAAGAGGAAGAAATGTGGAAGCGAGCCCGGACGGATTATCCGTAGTTGCCTCCATTGACGGTCAGGTTTGTTATATTGACGGGAAAATTAACGTGTTTGCGAATTATGAAGTTCCGGCGGATGTAGATAAT
Source organism: Clostridia bacterium (assembly GCA_026418695.1). GTDB lineage: Bacteria > Bacillota > Clostridia > Acetivibrionales > JAFADI01 > SKW158. The sequence goes on along the minus strand of JAOAAU010000021.1, from coordinate 6,102 downwards.
TCCACCGGGAATATCAATTTTGTCGGGAATGTAATTATCCGCGGCAACGTGCTTTCCGGCTTTACCGTAGATGCAGGCGGTAATGTTGAAGTCTGGGGCGTGGTTGAAGGCGCGGTCATTAAAGCCGGCGGAGACATCATCCTTAGACGCGGAATGCAAGGATTGGGCAAAGGTACGCTGATCAGCAACGGGGATATCATTGCAAGGTACATAGAACACAGCAACATTGAAGCGAAGGGTTCCATTAAATCCGAAGCCATCATGCACAGCAACATCAAGTGCGGCGATAAGCTTGAGCTTGCTGGAAAGAAGGGCTTGCTTGTTGGCGGAACCTGTAAAGTCGGAAAAGAAATCGTTGCAAAAGTAATCGGGTCCCACATGGCGACAGTTACGGATATTGAAGTTGGTGTTGATCCAACGCTCAGAGAAAGATATAAAGCTTTGAGGGATGAGATCAACAACAGTGAAAGTGATATTAAAAAGGCGGACCAGGCCATCACCATATTGAAAAAGCTTGAGGCTGCAGGTGCTCTTACGCCTGAGAAACAAGAAATGATGGCTAAAAGTGTAAGAACAAAAATTTTCCTCTCAAACAAGCTGAATGAAATGAAAGAGGAATATGCTCAGATCGAAGCAAGACTGCAGCAGGATGTTTACGGAAAAATCCGTGCATTTAATTATATTTATCCGGGAACCAAGGTTGCTATCGGCACATGCCTGATGTATATTAAAGAGCCGCTTCAATACTGTACATTATACAGGGACGGCGCTGATGTCAGGGTAGGACCCATAGATAAGAATTAAGAATGAAGAGCGTAGTAAAGCGGGGTGGAAGTAATGTCTATCAAGCCCGTAGATTTTCAGGTAATGCTTCCTAAGACGGCTGATGTATCAAAAATACATACAGATGAACAACAGAAGCTTCAGGCGCTTCAACAGCAGCAGACCTCCTCGAGCCAGCATCGGGTTGAGGATCACCTGAGACAGGTACACGCTCAGGAAAAAGCACAGGAAGTTAGAATCAGGGAAAAAGAGGAAAAGAACCAGAAAAACAAAAGGGAAGAGGAAAAGAAAAAGGAAAAAAGTAAAGCGAATTACAACAAAGATAAGGGACTTGAAACAAAGGAACATACAAGTACCATTGATATCAGGCTATAAGGATTCTTGAAAATAAGCTGTTTAAAATACTCTTTTGCTGGCATTGTGAGCCATGCAAAGGATTTTACTAAAGATAAAATAATTGAGGTGTCAAGTATGAATCAGTTCTATGTAAGCATCATATTTCTAGGCATCACACTGATCACCATCGCGCTTGTATGGATTGCGTACGATATCAAGCGATCCAATGATTACGAAAAGCGATTGGACGAAAAGAAAAAAGACCTGGTCGAAATCATCTCCGATTCTGAGCAAATGATAGAAGAACTGAACAAGTTCTCGGATTATATTGTTACTCAGATGGACATCAAGAATGAAGAAATGAACAGCAATCTGAAAGTGGTTGAGGAGCGGATCCGGTACTTACAGGCAAAGGTTGCCGAACATAATGAGATCAGGCTGGTACAGAGTGAAAAGGTGGTTAACGGAAGTCCCTTTGAAATCAGAACCAAAGCAGAGTATCATGATTTTGTTTACAGGAATGATCTAGTTATCGATACTTTGGAAACAGAAATAACTCCCGTGATGATGCTGACCAACAGCAAGCCTCAAGCCCGGGTAAGGGACAATGTCATCCCTTTAAACAGCAGGCACAAGGAAGTCCTAAGGTTGTCCGAAAGCGGAATGTCGGATACTGAAATCGCCAAAACCCTGAATATGGGTAAAGGGGAAATTCAGCTAATCCTAGGAGTGAACAGATAAGTAAGCAAGCAATTCATAAAACATAGGGAACAGTATCTGCTGTTCCCTATTGAACGTTTTACTGGTTATTTGCAAAACTTAGTTCTAGAAGTAATTTTTGTTGAAGGTGTGTTTTAATAAAGCACAAAATTCTCCTTTAAAGAATTAAAACTATTGGATATGGTATAACAATAATACTCTTCGTTTTCGAAAAGCGAATAAAACCATGAATCGTGAATTCTTCGAGTAAATGCTTTAGGAGGGAAAATGAAAAATTTTCATATAAAAAGTATTATCCTAGGGATTGGAATAGGGATTGTTTTAACTTCGGTAGTAAGCATGATTTACCTTGCTGGTACCAATCCAGGTGAAAAAATGGCTACCGAACAAATAATAACAGAAGCAAAAAAACTTGGAATGGTAGAAAACTCGGAGCTGATTCAGGATACAGCCAGAGACTCGCAGCCTAAGAAAGAGGAATCAAAAAAAGTGCCGGAAAAAACAGAAAATCAGGGAACTGCACCAGTTGTACCTACTGCGAAAACTAATGAAAGCAAAAACGAACAGGCAGAAAAGCCTAAAGAACAGCAGGAAAAGCCAAAGGATCAGGAAATCCTGATCAGTGTGAACGCCGGAGATTCCTCTGAAAAGGTTGCGGATAAACTACTGAAAGCTGGATTGATCAGCGATAAACCTGCCTTTGTAAAACTGCTTTCCGATATGGGTCTGGCATCGGAAATCAATATCGGAGACTTCAGAATCAAAACGGGGACGGACTTGAAAAGCATTGTCAAAGTTCTTACCGGCCACCGATAATCATTTATAAAGAATAAAAAAGGTTTGTGGAGATCCACAAACCTTTTTTATTCTGGAACCTTTTAAGATTTCTTCTGCTCTTCAACCAGGATCGTTGCTGTTGATAATACTTCTTCGTTCTTAGCGGTAATCTCCTGAATGGTTGCAGATATATTTGCGATATCATTATTTACGCTTTCAGCCCTTTCCTCGAGTTGGGAGGAGATGCTGAAGATTTCTTGGATCGTGTTCAGCAGAGTATTCTCATCCTTCTTGGTTGAAACTGCGGCATCTTTTGCTTGTTCGGCCAGCTTTTTGACTTCTTCTGCTACTACGGAGAACCCTCTACCGGCTTCTCCAGCCCTTGCAGCTTCTATAGCAGCATTCAAAGACAGCAGATTGGTTTGTTCAGAAATTGAAACAATTTCATTGGTGACCTTATTGAAATTCTTAATGATGGTCTGAATATCATCGATTTTGGACCTCAAGCCGGAAGAAACCGACAAGAGTTCCGTGATGTCACCGGTGATATTGCACACGCTTTTAGCGTTTTCAGCACTTCCGGCAGCAACTTCCTCAATGGCTTTGGTAATCTCATCCACCCTTTTTATCAATAGGTTCAGCTTCAGATTCCGCTCATCATTCATTCTTTGAACTTCGGCCAAAGCCTTGGAGATTTCCTCGTTTTGAGCTTCGATGATTTCTTTTTCCGCAGACAGCTTCATGTTATAATCCATGCAGTTTTCAATATGGTTGATTTCATTAAACAGGGATATGGCCATCTCCTTACAGTTTGGATAACCGCAAGCGTTACAGTCCCTGGTTCTTGATTCGGTTGTCGTCTTTAGCATTCTGTTGAAAATGTCATTCAGCTGAGATTCTGATGGTTGTATGTAGGGATGGATGTCTTCCACGGAATAGACCCTTTGGAAGTCCTGCACATTCAAAGTTTTATCAAAATACTTGATGAGCTTGGAAGGGTTGACATGATACTTTCCTCTTTTCTTCAAACGGAATTGATTTGTTGCATAATCAATGTCTGTGATATCCTGATTCTTACAGGCGGCTGAACCGACGTTACAGCCATGTGAACAGCTCAGAATATCTACAAGAAGGGGAAGGGGCTTTTGGCTGCGGACTCTTTTTTCATATTCATTCAGATAACCATAGGCTAATTCTGTTCCTTCCACCTGTTTTACCCATGCAGTACTGTTATAGTGAAAAACATTCTCCTTAAGCCCTCCAGGCGTACTGTAGACATCTCCAAGGGTATAGTTTGCAACAGCAAAATCCTTATCTTCATATTGTTGGATACGGATCTGATTGCTTTCAATATACTTTAAGAGCTTTTCAAAAGTTACATTATAATTCACAGCTCCATGGGTATTTTTATCGTTGATTTCCGATATTTTAGCGATACAAGGGGATAGGAAGCATAATTTGTCCAGCACATTCAGATGTTTTTTCAGATAGATGGCGGTACAAACCATAGGACTATGAATAGGAGCCAGCTTATGGATGATTTCATGCTTGTGCTTTTGAATATAGTTGACAATAGCAGGGCAAGGCTGTGCAATCATTGAGTCAATATTGTTTTCTTTAATGCTCTTCAGGTAAGCCCAGGTGGTGATGTCCGCCCCCAGTGAAACATCATAGATTTCCTTAATGCCTTGAGATTTTAGAAACCCGAAAATTTTCTTGTATTCCGGAAAGTTGGTCTTAAAAGCGGGGGCAGCGATGACAGAAATATTTAAACCCTTCTTTAAGTCTTGAAAAAACCTTTCCGTATCATCCTTGTAATCACGGGCTCCATGGGTGCAGATTTCAATACATTTACCGCACATAATGCACGTCTGTTCATCAATTTGGGTTTTGCTTTGTCCGTCTACCAAATATGAGACATTGGCGTTGATCACGGGACAAGCATGAATGCATTTGTTACAACCCATACACTTTTCTTCATTTGTAAATATGACCGATTCCATAAAAATCCTCCTGAAATTTAAATATTTATAAAAACTAATATAAAAAACTATTTAATTGAGCTTACAAAACAGAATTAATGGTAGCATGATAAGATGTACCGTTTGTATCAAATCCAAGTGAAGAGGTAAACAGACTCAGATTTATAAGCAAGGCTGAGGTTGACAAGAAATGGTCGCGTGTCTATTTTTTATACATTTTAGCATGATAAAGTAAGACATTCAACAGAAAATATCTAAATATGATAAATAAAGTAAAAATATGTCGTTATTCGACAAAATAATCAAAATCTTTTTTAACTTTTAGTTACCATACACTGGAATTAAAGATCGGTAAAGGGAAAGAATAATTCATTCAATTTTATGTAAAAGAAAATAAACTGGGCTATTATTGATGTTTTGCTTCTCGAAGTGTTCCCGAAAAATTATGCCCTGCATATTATGTAATACGCAGCTGAATTTTTGGAGGGATCATGATGCATAGCTACAAAATTGGAGATTTTGTTGCTAGGAAATCTTATGGAGGGGACATCGCTTTTAAGATCATTGATGTTTTAGATAAGGACAGAGCAAAACCAAGATACGTGTTAAAAGGTTTGATTTACAGGATTCAGGCCGATTCAGAGGAAGATGACCTGCAGGTGCAGGATCCAAGAAAAATCTACATGGACGTGAGAAGATATTATTCGGGCGTGCATAATCGCAGTCAAATCAGGGGAGTCAATTTCATGAGCCTGCTCACCAGATTGCGGTCAAGACCCGGCAGAATTCTTCATATTGATGCTGATGAGAGCTTTTTGAATAAATGCTTGAATCATTATAGAGAAGCAAAACTGAATCCTTTTGGAATGGTGTCTGATGAGAGCAGACAGCCAGGTGTAGTGAGAGGCGCACTTGAAAGATATCGACCGGATATTCTGGTGCTGACAGGTCACGATGGTTTGAAAAAGGAAAGCGGAAATCTGAATTCCATCGATAATTACACGAATTCAAGGTACTTTATTCAGGCTGTAAAGGAAGCTAGAAACTACCAGCCGGATCTTGATAAGCTGTGTATCTTTGCAGGTGCCTGCCAATCCTATTTTGAAGGAATCATGGGCGCAGGAGCGAATTTTGCAAGTTCACCGGGGAGAGTATTGATCAACGCCTTGGACCCAGCATTTGTTTCAGAAAAAGTTGCACTGACGGAAACAACCAAATACGTTACACCTCGTGAAGTTGCAGCGATTACTATTTCGGGCAGTGATGGTATTGGCGGAATCAATACACGGGGACATCTGAAGATGATATAAAGGATCATAAGTGAATAATTCAAGATAAAGACCTGGTTCGAAAGTACCAGGTTTTTTCTTTGACAATCAGTTGTTAGAGGTAAATGGTATAGTGTCTCGATGGTCTATTCAAGCTTTCTTATTTCTCTAGATGGCATAAAAATTCAAAATAAATATACATTGCAAAATGATATCAAAGTGATATAATATTAATA
>JAOAAU010000017.1 GCA_026418695.1 Clostridia bacterium | reverse complement strand
TGTAGTGGTTTACATAAAAGTATTTCGGCAAGATTCTGTGACCTCCCTCTATGAAAATTGTGGTATACTGCGGCTGCGATATGAGAATTTGGGAAGGCGGACCATGGAAGAATAGGGATTCCAGATTGAAAAGCCTTCAATGGCATGAATTTCGAGCAGGGGATACAGCGAAGACGATAAAGGAATATATGTAGAAATATCCAAGGATTAAGCAATGAAAATTCTTTAGATTTTTACGGCTATAACCAGAAACTAACATAAAATTCCATAATAATCCACTGAATGTGAATAGAATGTGGATAATTATGGAATTTATAAAGAATTGGAAGTAGGATACTGTCAAAACGGACTCTGGAAATGGGTTTGACTGTTTGCGGCAGTGGTGATATAAACTTAATGGGACTTTAGAAGAATTATAAAAGCCGGGTTTACCCGGCTAAGAAGTTTGAATGTTTTTGTTGGATGATCCTTAAGAACCTGAGGCGGATCATATTACCTGAGTGTTCATGAAAATGCTGATAAAGTTGTCGTTCAGGCATTCCTTAAACTCAAACTCATGCAGCTGATTTTTGTGGTTGCAGCATTCACACCGGAAGGTTAACCCGTTGAGTTTCAGTAATTCCGTTTCCGGCAAATTAGCAACGACGGAAGAGCAGTGATAACATTTTAGAGTTTTAAACTTTTTCATTTTGACTACCTCACAACTGATAATGAAAATGTAAATAAATGGAATAAGTACATTATACAGGAAATGCCATGAAAGTCAATAACTATTAGGCCTTGAGAGAATTTTATTTTATTGAAATCCGGCTTTGAGAAAATTTGATTCTTATTGAGTGTGTGCATGGACTAAAAATCAGTTTTTAATTTTATTTATTTTGTTTAATATAATAAAAAATCATAGTATGGCTTGAGTGATATCCATAGAATGTGGAAGCATGAAACAGTATGACGAAGACTTTTAAAGATTTTTTAAAATATTTATTGATTTTTCATTCAGGTTCCGTTGACATTAGTGATGTCCTATTGTATACTAAATAAGCGCTGAAGGGGAGTAGTTCAATGGTAGAGCAACGGTCTCCAAAACCGTGTGTTGCGTGTTCGAGTCGCGTCTCCCCTGCCAAAGCCAAAGTCGTTAATGACTTTGGCTTTTTTGTTGTCTCTGAAGCCCTATCCTGATAAGTCCCAGGACTCATAACGAATTAAGAAAGGAGTACTGGTTTAAAGGGCAAAGCTGCCTATTTTAATCTGTATATTTCTGTAATAAAATCAAAACAAAAAGCGCAAAAGGTGGATATGGATATGAAAATAGAGGCACATGAATTACTTAAGAAGGGAATCTTGAATGGAACAGTCATTTTATTAAGTAATAAAGCCTATAAAATCATCGGATATGAATATGAAACACAGGAATACAATCTCATTGCAGTTGATAAAGCCAGTTGAGCCGAATAAGGCTCTTTTTTTTATGAAAATATAGATTTTATGCATGATTATGGTAATATTAATATAAAGTTGAGCATGATGGAAAGCTAAAAGGAGGAAGAAGATGAACTATACGATTGGATTTATCGGTACTGGAAATATGGGAACAGCCATGATCAAGAATCTGGCAAAGTCCGGAACTGTCTCACCTGATAAAATATACATATTTGATATAGATCGGGCGAAGTTGAATGAATTGGCGGCTGAGACGGGTGCAAACACAGCGGAAAGCGGCGTTGATGTTGCAAAGAACGCAGACATTGTGATTCTTGCAGTTAAGCCAAACATATTGAAATCTGTATTAGAAGCGTGCAAACCATACATGAATGAAAAAAAGATTTTAGTGTCTGTGGCAGTTGGGGTTCCAATCAAATTCTACAAGAGCCTTATCGGCGAAGATAAGAAAGTGATCCGTACGATGCCAAATACACCTGCGATGGTTGGTGAAGGGATGACATTGGTTTCCTATGATCAGGCGATCACAGATGAGGAACTGGCAGCAGTAAAAAGCCTGTTCGAATGCCTGGGTAAAGTGGAAACCCTGGACGAAAAGCTGATGAGTGAAGTAACTGCATTGACAGGAAGCAGTCCTGCCTATGTATTTATGTTTATAGAAGCCATGGCGGATGCAGCGGTACAATCCGGAATTCCAAGAGTGCTGGCTTATAAGCTGGCATCCCAGGCAGTCCTTGGATCTGCAAAGATGGTACTGGAGACAGGAAAGCATCCTGGAGAGTTAAAGGATCAGGTATGTTCTCCAGCAGGTACCACCATTGAAGCGGTTGCTGCACTGGAAAAGAAAGGTTTCAGGCATGCAGTCATCGAGGCTATGGGAGAATGTACCAGAAGAGCGAAAGAGATCGGCAAGCAGTTTGAATAAACCTTAAAACATTCATTCGATAAAGAGGACAACCAATGAAAAAGGTAATCATCTATACCGACGGTGCCTGCTCGGGTAATCCGGGCCCCGGCGGATGGGCTGCAATCCTGAGGTTCGGAGAGCATGAGAAAGTCATCTCCGGATATGAGGAAGAAACAACAAACAATAAGATGGAACTTTTGGCCGCCATTGAGGCGTTCCGGCGCTTGAAGGAATCCTGTGAAGTGGAATTATACAGCGACAGTGCCTATCTGATCAACGGATTTGTACAAAGGTGGGTGGAGGGCTGGAAGGCAAAAGGCTGGATCAATTCCAGCAAAGAGCCGGTAAAGAATATTGACCTCTGGAAGGAACTGGACAGCTTTAACAAAACCCACCGTGTGCACTGGATCAAGGTCAAGGGACACTCGGATAATGAATATAATAACCGCTGTGACAAACTGGCGGTTGAGGAAATCAAAAAACGGAAAAAATAGATTCTATAAATACTTGGTTTTGCTATCCAAAAGCTCTTTTACAGTTTTATAGCTGCGGCTCAATTCTGAGAGTTGAGCGAGCACTTCGGGCATCTTGCCCCAGATATATATCTTGTCCTTAAAAATCAATTGTTTCATAAAGCATACCTCACAATGTGTTATGGAATAGAATAGGTTGCTTATATTTTATGAAGGTTCGGAGGAAAAAATGAATTACGAAGAAAAAACCACATCAAGAAAGAATATATATGAAGGTAGTGTTATTAAAGTAGATGCCCTTACAGTTTCTTTGCCCAACGGAAATGAAGGAAAAAGGGATCTGGTGATTCATCCGGGTGCTTCTGCGGTAATTCCCATCAACGAAAATGGGGAAATGTACATGGTGCGCCAATATCGGAAACCTCTTGAAAAGGTATCCCTTGAAATCCCTGCCGGAAAACTTGATCCGGGAGAAGACCCCCAGGTTTGCGCAGGCCGGGAGTTAAAGGAAGAAACCGGTTTGGATGCAGAGACGGTTCAACACATTGTCAGCATCCATACGACTCCCGGATTTTGCAATGAAGTGATCCACATGTACGTTGCAACGGGTCTCACAGAAGGAGAGTCCTGTGCGGATGAGGATGAGTTCATCTCTGCAGAAAAAATCGCTGTACCTGAGTTGATTAAAATGGTGCTGAATCATGAAATTACGGATGCAAAAAGCATTATCGGCATACTGATTGCCGATAAGGTCATCAAAGGCGAAATCAAAGTATAGGAAGTCAACGCTTTCAACAGAATTATAACGTCAAAATTAGTTTACAGTACACCTTGTGTACTGTAATTTTTTTATTTGTTACTGCATAGAATCAAGTATAGACAGAGTAAAAGGGGTTTTGACGTTGATATCGAAAATCATTGACATGCTGATCAAGCATATAAAAAACAACAGCAGTACATATTTTGCACTCTTTCTGGCTTTCATCGTAGGACTTTCCGCCGGGGCTTTTACCGTTAACGGATTAAGTACGATCCAGCGGGATGAACTATCACACTATTTTCAAGGCTTTTTACAGCTGTTGGATTCGCAGACCCTCGACAGCAGTGAGCTATTAAAGGTCTCATTGCTCGAGAACCTGAAAATTGTAACGGTTTTATGGATATTGGGTGTTTCCATTATCGGAATTCCGTTCATTTATCTGATTATTGGCATCAGAGGCTTTATCACTGGCTTTTCTTCCGGGTTTATTATTGAAGCTCTAGGAATGAAAGGCATTCTCTTCAGTTTGTTTGCACTAATCCCCAAGGAAATCATAGTGATACCGTGCATTATTGCTTTGGGAGTCAATGGCATCAACTTCTCACTGAACATCATCAAAAACAAATCCATCCGAAGTATCTCCAGGGAGAGCTTAAGAACCAACTTTTTTGCATACTGTTTTGTTACCATGTTCTACTCATGTTTTATTATGGGAGGAATCTTGTTGGAAGCGTATGTGACTCCGGTTTTAATTCGGATGATTGCCCCAGCCGTGATAAATTGATGTATAAAGTTGGGATTTACTGTTAATACTACAGACAGCGTTAAAAAAATGGTTACATAATAAAAAAACAAAAAGTGAATAATATGAAAATACGCATCGAAAAATGTAAAAAAAACAAATAATTACACTTTTAATTGCTTTTTATTGCAAAATATAAAGAATATTTTATATATATTAACAAAATTTTCTTTTAAAACATAGAAAAGTATATTACAATGAAAGTGGAATATTATTGAAAAGAGAGATATATAAAAATATCTATATAGGGGAAAAACTTTAAGAAGGGGTAGTAGTAGTATGGAAGCTTTAGTACAAAAATTCATCAATTTTCTCGAAAGGGATAAGCGGTTATCGAATAATACGCTGCAGTCGTATAAGCGGGATATAGAGCAGTACATAGCGTATTTGAGCGAAATTAATTTACATAATATTGCCAGCACGAATAAAACCACAGTAATAGCTTATCTGCTTCATTTACAGAAGAAAGGCAGGGCTACGTCAACGATTTCAAGGAATCTTGCTTCGATCCGGTCTTTCTACCAGTATTCTGCAAAGAACAAGCTGATAGAAAATGATCCGACCTATGAGCTGGAATCTCCCAAAGTTGAAAAGAAGCTGCCGCAGATTCTTTCAACCCAGGAAGTAGAATTGCTGCTGGAGCAGCCAAAGTGTGTGGACCTGAAAGGCTTCAGGGATAAGGCCATGCTGGAACTTCTGTATGCTACCGGCATCAGAGTAACGGAGTTGATATCGCTGGACCTGGCAGACGTCAACATTGAAATGGGGTATATCCGGTGCAGCAAAGGCTCGCGGGAGAGAATGATTCCCATAGGCTCCATCGCAGTGAACGCACTTCAGGAATACATCAGTAAAGCAAGGGGATTGCTGATCCAACGGAATGATGAAAAGGCGTTATTTGTAAACATAAATGGTAAACGCCTCACCAGACAGGGCTTCTGGAAAATCATCAAACAGTACAAGAATCAAGCGAAAATCAATAAGGATATTACGCCGCATACCCTCAGGCACTCCTTTGCCGCACACCTTTTGGAAAATGGAGCGGATCTGAGATCCATCCAGGAAATGCTGGGACATTCGGATATATCTTCAACACAGATTTACGCTCAGATTGCGAAGAACAAGATTAAGGAAATCTATAAGAAGACACACCCCAGAGCGTAGGCAGTGCAGTTGAATCAAAAAACATAAAATAAGTAATATTAAGAGGACGGAGAAAAGGACTTCTGTCCTCTTATTTTATGATAAAAAGCGTTATAATTATGGTAAAATATATGATATCAACGGTTTAGGAATGCAACTGGAGACATTCTCAGACATGACAGAAAACGATTGATGCTGAAAAGTGTGTCCTCATATTATCATCCAATGGAGGAATTACTATGAAAAGAGCCATTATCATTGTTATGGACAGCGTAGGCATGGGAGAACTTCCCGATGCCGGACAATATGGAGATCAAGGGAGCAATACCCTGGGGAATATTTCAAAAGCTGTAGAGGGCTTTAAACTGCCAAACCTTGAAAGACTTGGGTTGGGAAATATTGATGGCATGGTTGGCCTTGAAAGAGAGCATGCTCCACAGGCAGCCTATGGAAGAATGGGTGAAATGTCTGCTGGAAAGGACACCACGACGGGACACTGGGAGATGTCCGGTATCGTTCTTGAAAAGCCATTTCCAGTTTATCCAGACGGATTCCCGGCCGAGGTTCTTGAACCATTTAAAAAAGCGATCGGAACCGATATTCTCGGGAATGTTTCAGCTTCAGGAACGGAAATTATTAACCGGTTAGGAGATCAGCACGTCAAGACAGGATGTCCAATTGTGTACACTTCTGCCGACAGTGTATTTCAGATTGCAGCCCATGAAGAAGTGATACCGATAGAAAAACTATATGAAATGTGCCAAACAGCACGAAAGATTCTGGTTGGTGATCATGCCGTTGGAAGAGTGATTGCAAGGCCTTTCATCGGAACCTCTGGAAACTACACAAGAACGCCAAGAAGACATGACTATTCCTTGGATCCGACAGGAAAGACCGTCCTGGATGCAGCTGTTGAAAAGGGGCTAAAGGTGAAAGCCGTAGGAAAGATCATTGATATTTTCAATAAGAAGGGGATTACAGACAGTGTCTCTACCAAAAACAACATGGAGGGTGTCGATAAAACCCTTGAATACATGAAGGAAGATTTCGAGGGTATTCTCTTTACCAACCTTGTGGATTTTGACATGATCTTCGGTCACAGAAACAACGTTGAAGGCTATGCAAATGCATTAATTGAATTTGACGGAAGAATTCCCGAAATCCTCTCCGCTTTAAAGGAGGAGGATATGTTGATGATAACCGCGGATCATGGATGTGATCCAACAACTCCGAGCACAGACCATTCAAGAGAATATGTGCCTTTAATCGTTTACGGGAAAGGCCTGAAGAAGAACATCAACCTGGGAACCAGAAAGACTTTTGCGGACCTGGCAGCTACTGTCGCAGAATATCTGGGTACAGGAAAACTTGAAAACGGAAAGAGCTTCTTAAACGAGATAAAATAGAGTCTATCTTCAATTGTCAACACTGAACGTAACGGAGGCTGCTTTATGAGAATGTATGATGTGATCGAAAAAAAGCGTGATGGCGAGGAATTATCCTATGAAGAAATAAAGTTCTTCATCAGTGGGTATTGCAGCGGCAGCATCCCGGATTACCAAGCTTCCGCGTTGCTAATGGCGATCTTTCTTAAGGGGATGAATCAGAGGGAGACTGCCGACCTGACAGAAATAATGGCCAATTCCGGTGATACCATTGACCTTGGTGCCATATCCGGAATCAAGGTGGATAAACACAGTACCGGAGGAGTCGGTGACAAGACAACGCTTATTATTGCTCCTATTGTTGCTGCATGCGGTGTACCGGTGGCAAAAATGTCCGGAAGAGGATTGGGACATACGGGGGGAACGATCGATAAGCTTGAAGCGATTCCGGGGTTTAAAACCGGGCTTTCGACAGAAGAATTCATCCGAAGCGTACAAAAAATAGGACTTGCGGTAGCCGGCCAAACAGGAAACCTTGCTCCTGCGGACAAAAAGTTGTATGCGCTGAGGGACGTAACTGCCACTGTGAATAATATTTCACTGATTGCCAGCAGCATCATGAGTAAAAAAATTGCATCCGGAGCGGACCGGATTGTGCTGGATGTGAAGACAGGAAGCGGAGCCTTTATGAAAACTCTCGAGGATTCCATCAAGCTGGCTCAAGCGATGGTGGATATCGGAGAACGGGTAGGCAGGAAAACCGTGGCAGTAATTACTGAAATGGATATTCCTCTTGGTAATGCCATAGGGAATTCCCTTGAAGTCATAGAAGCCATCGATACATTAAAAGGACAGGGCCCCGAGGACCTTGAAACGGTCTCCTTCGAGCTGGCTGCGAAAATGCTTGAATTGGGCGGTAAAGGTGATCACGAGAATTGCAGGAGACTGGTGTCTGAGGCAGTGAAAAGCGGGGCTGCATTAGAAAAGTTAAAGGCGATGATTGACGCTCAAGAAGGAAATCATCAAGTTGTCAGTGATTATTCCTTATTTGGCAGTGCGAATACCCAATTTGATTTTGTTTCGCCGATAGAGGGATACATAGAATCCATTAAAACGGATACACTTGGTATTGCCTCTGTAGTTCTTGGGGCGGGGCGTGAGACTAAAGAAAGTAGTATTGATTATTCTGCAGGGATTATGCTTTACAAAAAGACTGGAATGAGCGTCAAAAAAGGGGATGTAATTGCGACTCTATATACGAATCAACCAGGAAAAGTGCCGGAGGCCATCGAAGTAATGCAGCAAGCCTTCAGGTTCTCTGCAAAGGCTCCGGAGATAAAGCCTTTGATTTTAGCATTGGTCGATTCCCATGGAGTTCATCGGTACTAGGTTTGGAGATATACATCCATTCCTTATGGAAATCCGCTCTATGGCTGGAATTTATTAACCTTTATATCGAATAAAGAGATCTGTATAATAAGCATTGCAAAGTATTGCAATGCTTATTCTTTTTGATTTTGGCAGAATATAATATTTGTTTCCCGCATAACAATACATAATAAGAGGTCAAAAAATCAGAATAAGCTTCCTGAGTTGAACACGAGAAATTAGAAGTCATCCATTTTTCGTGCTTCAAAACCAAGGATTCCTATCGCGATAATTCTAATCTCCAATTCAAGTGATTGTCGCGGTTTATATAGTTTAATCAACCATTATTATTTCGTGTAATTCTTTACACATAGGAGGGGTCTCTTGTGTTTAAAAAGGCTGCAGTCAGTTTTGCCGTCATCTCAACCTTGATTTTGAATATTTTTACTTTGCCGATCCATGCGGCTCCAAATCCTGACGAATATAATTCACTGGCAGTTTCGAAAGCGATGGAAAAGACCAGCGTTTTTGAATTAAAGGCGAAAGCAAATATTTTGATGGATGGAACGACCGGGAGTGTGCTGCTGGAAAAAAACAGCCATGAAAAGCTTCCGATTGCCAGCGTTACAAAGGTCATGTCCATGCTGCTGATTATGGAAGCCATTGATTCGGGAAAATTAACCCTTGAGGATAAAGTTCCTGTATCCGAGCATGCCTATGGCATGGGGGGATCGCAGGTTTATCTCAAACCTGGAGAAGAGTTTACAGTTGATGAAATGTTGAAAGCGGTCGCTGTTCACTCTGCAAATGACGCAACCGTAGCACTTGCTGAAAAAGTATCGGGGAGTGAAGATGCTTTTGTCAGTAAGATGAATGAAAAGGCTAAGGAACTTGGGATGAACGACACCAATTTCCTGGATTGCACCGGTTTGACGGATGAAGGCCATTACAGCAGCGCCAATGATGTGGCTTTGATGTCCAGGGAGCTTTTGATGAAACATCCGAAGGTTACGGACTATACTACGATTTGGATTGACCGGTTCAGGGATGGTAAATTTGAATTGGCCAATACAAACAAGCTGATCAAGTTTTATCCCGGTGCAAATGGATTGAAGACCGGTTTTACTTCTAAAGCAGGATATTGTTTATCTGCTGCAGCTAAGAAGGATAACTTCCAATTAATCGGCGTTGTTCTTGGTGAGCCGGATACCAACACTAGGTTTGCTGAAGCAAGAAAACTTCTGGATTATGGCTTTGCAAACTTTGAACTGACTCAAGTGAATAAAAAAGGTGAGGAAGTCGGAGAGGTTGAAGTCAAAAAGGGTCTGAAAACAAAAGTTAAAGCCGTACTGGGAGACGATGTCAAGCTTTTGATGAATAAAGCGGAAAAAGGAAAGGTTACCAGGGAGGTAAAGCTTTCATCCGATATTGAAGCGCCGGTAGATGCAGGGAAAAAAGTAGGCGAAGTCATCTATCGAATAGGGGATAAAGAGGTAGGAAAGGCAGACGCTGTGGCACAGGAAAAGGTTGAGAATGCCTCGTTTGTTCGATTGTTTTTCAGAATGGTAGTTTCCTGGTTTGGAATCGGCAGAAAGTAAACTGAATATAAGTGAACAATACAGGTGGTGGAGTTGTAAATAGCTCCACCACTTATTTTTATCAAATTCCAAGGTTCCTTTAAGATATAACAATGAAAAAGGCAAAGTCAATATAAGCAGAACTCGACAGTTTGAGGCTGATATTGAATTAGATTCAAATTTATGGTATTTTAAGAGGAGCAGTGTAAATTTTGAAGGATGAGTCAGACTGAAGAGGAGACTTTATGAAGGAAAGCGAAATCGCCTTAAAGAGAATGTCTGTTGGGGACGTTCTGGATTACTCCATAGAAATCTATAAAAGAAACTTTAAAAAACTATCCATTCTGTCGCTGATTTTCTATATCCCATTCATGCTGATCTACTCATTGGTGATCAGTTACATGTCCGGTGACTTCATCAATTTAAGCAATAATATCAGTAATTTAGATAAAAGTGTTGAAAACATCCCCTATATGATGATTGCTTATTACGTTACCATCTTGGGGATGGGGCTTTTAAAAGTTGTTTATTCTCTGACCATTAAGACCGTCTTTGATGCTTCTGTCATTAAAATCGTATACTCGGACGCCCTTTATCAAAAGGAACAGGATATCAAAAGTGTAATCAAGGAAAGTTTTAAGAAATTCAAGCCGTTGTTGGTAAATCGTATTTTATACTATTTGATTATTTGGGGAATCGGAATCGGCATTTATATTGTATTTGTTATTTTAATGCTGATTATAATTTTTGCTTCTGTTTTCAGTCTTTCCTCTTCCGGAATCACACACAGCAGCCCCAATCCGGTTCTAAGCGTGGTTTTGATCGTCCTGATCGGTATTTTGTCTATAGCGGCCCTAGCTGCGATGGTGGTTGTAATCGGATATTTCTATGCTAAATTTGGAATGGGAACACATTCCGTGGTACTTGAAAACAAAAGCGGAGCGGATGCCATCACCCGGTGCAATGAGATCGGCAAAAAAAGCTTTTGGAACATATCGCTTCCTTTTATTCTGGGTACGCTGCTATTCTTTACAATCCCTACACTGATGACGTACAGCGCTCAAATGCTGGCATTTACAAACAAGACACTCTTTGTGATTGGAAATACGGCAGTCCAGCTTCTCAGTGCATTGATCAATCCTTATATGACTACATTGCTCACTGTGATTTTTATTAACCAAAAGATCAAATCGGAAGGATTGGACCTTGAAGTGAAAGTCGATAAAATGATTGCAGAGGCAACCGGTACCTTTGCTGCTGCAGATCATGGAGATAAGTCTAATGATGAACTACAGTAATATTTTGAAAATAAGCAGAATAAAGTATATCTCACTGTTTGCAGTATTGTTTATTCTTGGGGTTTCTATTTGCACCTATGCCACAGATTCCGGTAATACGAGACAACAGGAGATCAAAGAACGGACTGAAAAGATTCTGAACTACAGCGAGTTCATGGAGAAGGAAAAGGATCAAACTGTACTTGAAACCATGGCTGTAGGAGTAAAAGAGATCGTAGAGGCAATCAAAGAAAAGATCAAACAAATCATTGAAAGAATGAAGCTTCCGGAGATAAAAGCTTCGGATTTTGATCATCCGCTGGATGCAGCCACCTCTGCAACTCTTAAATTCGTCGGAATCATAATTATTGCAGCTTTTGTACTCCTTATAGGGTATTTGGTTTCAAGGAATTTTCGCGTTTCGAGGCTGGTTCGAATGGAAGAAGATGCAGAGATTCTTGCTGCTTTGAAAGACAGTGATTCCATTGAAATGAAGGCGGTGGAACTTGCTCAAAAAGGAGATTACCGACAGGGGATACGATTTCTTTATATTGCATTGCTATTAAAATACAACGAAAAAAATCTGATAAAAATAGAAAAATCCAAAACGAACAAGCAATATCTCATTGAATTAAGGGAAGGAAATTTTCCATCTGTTGATAGAGTGAGTGCTTTTACTCAGGATTTCAACCGATTCTGGTACGGAAACCGGAAAATCTTGAAAGAACAGTATGAATACTGGAAATCCCAGTACAACCTTCTAAAAAAGGAGGTTGAGGCATGAAAAACAAAAACAGATGGATGAAAATCAGCGGTTACGGACTGCTCATCGTGGTTTTGATGATGGTTGGTCTCTACGTCTACGGAAGCAGAATACAGGAAAAGTACCCGGATTTTTCTTCCTACAACAGTAAGCCGCTGGGTACAAAGGCGCTTTATCTGCTTACAGAGCAAATGGGATTCCGAACAGCCCGATATGAGAGGCCATCCAGGTTTCTGCCTGAAAAGGTTATCTTGATAGCAATTAAACCCGATATCGATATCTTCAACCAAAAATTAGAAAGGAAATATCTT
The DNA here is from genome assembly GCA_026418695.1 of Clostridia bacterium. GTDB lineage: Bacteria > Bacillota > Clostridia > Acetivibrionales > JAFADI01 > SKW158. The sequence continues at coordinate 6,772 of JAOAAU010000017.1, read as the reverse complement.
AAGAGTTGGTTGGAAAGCGGAAATACCCTTTTACTGGTAGATGATAGCTCCAATCTAAAAAAGTACGATATGGATGCTTGGGGGGCAAGGTATGAGAAAGACCTGAATGAGCAGGGCGGGGTTAGTATATATTCAGTCTCCCAAGGTCGGATTTATTTCATGGACAACGTCGAACGTATCACAAACAAGGGCTTGAAAGCGATGGACCCTGCGGTTGCGTTTATTGAAATGCTGGATTCGACCAAAGCAAAGGATGTTTACTTTAACGAGTACTTCCATGGTGCAGGGGTCAGAGGAATCACCATACTTGATTTACTGGGCCAAAACGGCTTGCTGCTTCTGCTGCAAATACTGCTGGCTGTGGGTATTTATCTTTTTGTAAAATCCAGGCGGTTCGGAAAGCCCATGGTGGTCTTTGAAATCATCAAAAGACAGGAGAATGAGAACCTGTTTGCATTAGCCGGCATGTATATGAAAGCAAAAGCTTATTCACTGGTCCTGGAACTATATCTTGAGTTTTTCAAAAAACAGCTTGGGAAGTATCTCGGATACAGAGTGATTCCGGATGAGGCTGAACTTCTTTCAGCGGTATCAACCAATCAGTTTCTTGAAAGAAAAGGTCTGAGGGGGGTATTGAGCTCCTCACTGCAATATACTAAGTTTGATAAAAAGGATGGCAGGCAGCTGCTTCATCTGATCAGTACCTTAGAACAAGTAAGAAAGGAAATGGAATGATGAACGAACCGATGAATTGTGAATTTACGAAAAACAAAGCCAAGGAAGTTATTGATGAGGTTTCGAAGATTGTTGTCGGACAATATGAGTTCGTAGAACATATGGTTGTTGCTTTACTATCCGGCGGTCATGTGCTGATCGAGGGGGTTCCGGGACTTGCCAAGACCCTTGCCTCCAAAGTGATGGCCAAAGTGATTAAAGCAGATTTTAAAAGGGTTCAGTTTACACCGGATCTGATGCCTGCAGATATCACCGGAACAAAGGTTTTTGATTCAAAAAGCGGAAATTTTTACTTAAAGAAGGGTCCGCTGTTTACCAATGTGTTTCTTGCGGATGAAATCAACAGGACTCCGCCCAAGACCCAGGCTGCATTATTGGAGTCCATGGAGGAGCGTTCAGTGACCATTGATGGTGAAACACACCTGCTTGAGGAGCCGTTCATGGTTCTGGCGACTCAAAATCCGGTGGAGTATGAAGGAACGTATCCTCTCCCCGAAGCACAAGTGGACCGCTTCATGATGAAACTAATCGTGGACTATATTCCCCAGAAGTTTGAAAATCAGTTACTGCAGAAGTTTAATGCGGGTTTCAACAGTTCAAAGCTTCAAGAAATAAATATTCAATCGGTTTGCAGCTTTGAAGATATTAAAAAATGCAGGGAAGAGATTCAAAAGGTTGAGGTGAATGAAGGGGTCATCAATTATATTACTTCCATCATTCGCGCTACAAGAAATTCACCTAGCCTTATCCTTGGAGCCAGTCCCAGGGCTTCTATTTCACTGCTGCTGGTTTCTAAAACCTATGCTGCGATCCAGGGCAGAAATTTCGTAACTCCGGAGGATATCAAGGAAATGGCTCTGCCTGTACTGCGGCATCGGGTATTATTGAAGCCGGAAGCAGGAATTGATGGACTTAAAAATGACGATGTCATCCAAAGCATTTTGAATAAAGTAGAAGTACCAAGATAGTAGGGGGTCCCAATGCCTTTTAGCCGTAGATTTGCCGGACTGGTCCTTCTCGGGGTGATTCCGGTTGCGCTTGCAGCCTTGATCCATGGCGCATTGAACGCATTTATTGTTTATAATATCATATTGTTTTTACTGCTGATCCAGGATTATATCATCACGCCCAAACCAAAAGAACTTGAGATTACAAGAGTCTGTGAAGAGAAGTTTTCCCTTGGAGCAGAAAATGAAGTTCGGATCAGCGTAAGGAATACCAGCAGCCGATTGTTGAAATTGGATATTAAAGATGAAATTCCTTCCTATTTTCGCGAAGTGAAGCCGGCCTTGAGGCTCCAAGCCGTTCCTTATGAAAGCAGCGTGACAAGTTATTTTGTTATGCCGGAAAAGCGAGGAGAATATACCTTTGGGAACGTCCATGTAAAATACAACGGGGTTTTGGGATTGTGTTCAAAATCCGGGAAGTTTGATCTTACGAAGAATTATAAGGTCTATCCCAATATCAAGGACCTGAGAAAATATACACTTTCAGCACTAAAGAAAAGCCAGCTCTTGATGGGTGTCAAGAAGGTGAAGTCTTTCGGTATCGGCAATGAATTTGAAAGTCTCAGGGAATATAGTGAAGGGGACGATTACAGGAAGATCAACTGGTCGGCCACAGCCAGAGCGGATAAACTCATTGTCAATACCTATGAACCTGAAAAGAATCAGCAGGTATTCATTCTTTTGGATGCAAGCCGTGTCATGAATTCGGAAATCAATTATATCAAGAAACTGGACTATTCCATCAATTCGGCATTTCTCCTGGCGGACTTTGCACTTAAAAAAGGGGATAATGTAGGCTTGCTGGTATTTGATAATACCGTAAAAAGGTTTGTCAAGCCAAGAAAAGGAATGGCCCAGTTTCAGCTGATTGCTGAAAATTTATACAATGTGGAAGAGAATTTTGTTACGGCAGATTATAACAATGCACTGGTATATTTAAATCAGAATCATAAAAGAAGAAGCCTGCTCTGCATCTTTACTGAACTATTCAACGCGGAAGAGGCACTGCATCTTGCTTCAGCTCTGAAATCAGTGGCCAGACAACATATACCGCTGATCATTACCGTCACGGATCCCAGGATTGAGGAGAAAGTAAACGGCAGCATCCGGGAGTTTGAGGATGTTTTTACAAAAGCTGCTTCCATTAAACTGCTTGAAGAGAGGGAGAAAATCAGAAATATATTCTCCCAGGCACGAATTGCCTGTCTGGAAGTTGCTCCTGATAAGCTATCCATTGAAGTTCTAAACAGGTATCTCCAAATGAAAGCCATGCTGCAAATTTAGTGTTGGAGGACGTGGTGATGCTGGAGAATGGAAAGATTGCTTGCGACTGCCCAAAAAAGAAGTGTAAAAATCATGGCAAATGCAGTGAGTGTATTGAAAAACATGCCAAAAACAATACCATGCCGTTTTGTAGACGAAAGCCCCTGTCAAAATTAATATCAAAATTGTTTTAGTATAGAGATCCTTGAGATTTTTTTTCATGTCTCCATTCTCTCAGTATGGGGAGTGCCAGATAAATGGACAATAGGATGAGTGAAAGCAATGCAAACAACAGCTTAAGCTCCGGAGCAATCCCCCTTGGCGTAATAAAACCTTCGATGAAGCCTGCAACAAAGAAAATCGGGATAGTGCCGCAAACAAGCTGGATGGCTGTTTTGCCATGGGTAATAAAAGCGTCTTTTCGTGAATAGGCACCAGGATGAATCAAAGCATATCCGATCAGCAGCCCGGCGGCACCGCAGACGAAGATCGCAAAGAGTTCAAGTACACCGTGAGGAAGAATCAAAGACCAGAATTTGAGATTATATCCCTTTAAGTATGCTAAAGCGCCAAGAGTACCAAGCATAAATCCATTGTAGATTAATACCCATGCCGTTCCAATTCCTAGGGTTACACCGAAAGAGAACGCCAAAAAACCTACCCGGATATTGTTGGTCAGAATAAATGTCGATTCTACAGGGCCTTCCCAGGCAGCGCTTGAATTGTTTTCAAAGTTGATATTTTCAACAATGTTTTGAGGAAGAAAAGCCGCGGCGTTTTCAGGGCTTATGGCTGTAAAAACAAAACTTAAGAGGGTTCCCAGAAGAAAGAAGGATGTGGATAGCAACAAAAGCTTTGAATTCTGTCTGACGAGTGTTGGGAAGTCCCATAAAAAGAATTTAATAAGATTTTTGAATGTTGAGGACTTCGCAGTATAAATATAACTATGGGCCGAGGATACAAGCCTATTGAGATATTCAGTGGTATTGGTGCTGCCAAAGTTAGTCCGGCTATAGGAAAGGTGTGCACAAGCCAGGTTATAGTTTGAAATAAAACCTTCCAGCTCATTCCTCTCTATTTTTTTCAAACCTTTTGACTTGAGCTTGTTTAAGGTTTCCTCAAGGTTTTTCCAAACAGGGGCGTTGTCTTTGATAAATTTGTCTTCCTTCATGATTACCTCGGTTCTACGAAAATAAATTATTCAAAATCCATTTTAACAAAAATCAATTTTTGATACAATATACTGGATATTAGAAATAGGTAATAGGTAATGGGTTATAGGTTATAGGTTATAGGTTATGGGAAGATTTGTTATTATTAAAATTTTTTTGTAATAGAGAAGAGATTGACTCATTTCCGTTGAAAAACTTTAATGATATAAATAAGGTATTGGCTCGTCCGTGTAGAAAAAATGAATTGTATTTAAAGGTATGGATGCCTATGCCACCCCTGGTACTATGTATTATTTTAAATAAACATAAAAAGGTGTTTGATGCAATGAGAAAAATTTATGAAATACTGACTCCTGAAAATGTCCATCTGGAATACGAACTTGGCGGACTTGGATCGAGATTTGGAGCATTCTTGATTGATGGCCTGCTGCAAGGCGTTTTGGTAGTGCTTGTAGCCATTGGAATGGCAATATCGAAATTTGACTTTGAAGGGTTTAAGAGATTGGATGCGTGGATCATTGCCATCGGTATTTTACTGATCTTTTTTATCTTCTTCGGATATTATCTCGTTTTTGATTTGATCCTTCATGGACAGTCACCTGGGAAAAGAGTCATGGGATTAAAGGTAATCAAGCAAAACGGGGAACCTATCGGATTTTGGGAATCCCTGCTGAGAAATATTCTCAGACTGGCTGATTTTTTGCCGACATTTAATCTCGCTGGAGCTCTATTCATCGCGTTCTCAAAAAAATATCAAAGAATTGGCGACTTTGCGGCCAATACCATCGTTGTAAAGATAAAGAAGGATATACAGCCGGTAAATCTGGAAAGTATCATAAAACTGGATGTGATGGAGGATGAAGGTCCCGGAATGAACCAGTATCCGGTCAATCATACGGAATATGGAATTCTAAAAGAGTTCCTTGCGAGAAAAGAAAGCCTGGGGAATCGAAAAAGGGTCTTTGTATATCACCTAAATAAATACTTCATGCAGAAATTCAGTCTGGAAAAACCACCTTTTGAGAATCCGGAAGATTTTTTTCAAGAAATTATCCGCGGAAACTCTGGAGTATAAGAACAGTATGATAAGGAGAAATTTTTTGATACACCTTCCATTTGAAAAGCAGAGGGTGTATTTTTGTTTCTTGCAGGAACCAAACTTGACTCCTGCATAGATAAATGTTACCATAGGTGTAGCCTTAGGGCGTTTTGACCGTTTAAAGAAAAAATTTAAATACATCAATTGAATGATGGTGAATCTTAAAAATGGATGGTGATCAATGTGTTTGTGTCAGAGGCTCTCAAAATAAACCAGAAAAATCATCTGGAAATCGGCGGGTATGACTGTGTAGACCTGGCGAAAAAATTCAGTACCCCACTGTATGTCATGGATGAAGGTTTGATCAGGAAAAATTGCAGAACTTACAAGAATGCAATGGATAAATACTATGGCGGAAACGGACTGGTCCTCTTTGCCTGTAAGGCTTTCTGCAACATGGCCATGTGTAAAATCGCAGAGCAGGAAGGACTAGGTCTGGATGTAGTATCCGGCGGAGAACTTTACACGGCGATTAAAGCTGGCTTCCCAATGGATAAGGTGTACTTCCATGGGAATAACAAAATGATTCAGGAAATCGAATTGGGAATCGACAGCAACATCAGAAGGTTTGTTGTAGACAATAAGGAAGAACTGAATAACATTAATGAAATTGCAGCAAAAAAAGGAAAAGTAGCGAATATCTCCTTTAGAATCAAACCCGGAATTGATGCTCATACCCATGACTTCGTTCAGACCGGTCAAATCGACTCCAAGTTCGGTGTTGCTCTGGAAAACGGGGAAGCATTTGAAATTATTAAGATGGCATCCGAACTCAGCAATGTGAAGGTAGTTGGTGTTCACTGCCACATCGGGTCCCAAATCTTCGACCTTGAGCCTTTTGAACTGGCTGCGAAAGTCATGCTGAACTTTATCGCAGAACTGAAAGAAAAATTGGGAATTGAGATTGAGGAATTAAACCTGGGCGGCGGATTTGGAATCAAGTATATTCCTGAACACGACCCGATCGAATATGATCACTATATTGAATCCGTATCAAAGGTGGTAAAGAACCTTTGTGAAGATAAACGGATCAAGCTTCCGTTTATTGTTATGGAGCCGGGAAGATCCATTGTTGCATCCGCTGGAATCACGTTGTATACAGTTGGAGCGGTTAAGGATATAAAGAATGTAAGAAAGTATGTATCCGTAGATGGCGGCATGACAGATAACCCTAGATATGCACTTTACCAGTCGCCTTATGATGCTGTGGTTGCCAATAAGCCTAATGCCAGAAAGATAGAGAAGGTAACGATTGCGGGCAAGTGCTGTGAATCCGGTGATATTCTCATCAAGGATATCGAGATGCCGGCTGTTGAGGATGGAGATATCCTTGCAGTACTCGCGACTGGAGCTTATAACTACTCCATGTCCAGCAACTACAACAGAATTCCGAAGCCTCCTGTAGTTCTGGTCAACGAAGGAAAAGCCAGAATGATTGTAAAACGAGAAGATTACGAGGATATTGTAAGGAATGATATTTTACCAGAGGATCTATA